>CAMBHM010000018.1 GCA_945867185.1 Legionella genomosp. 1 | reverse complement strand
AATCCGCTTTTATAGCCATTCAAACTATCAGTGAGCACCTTCACGCGCGATTAGATCCTTTTTTAATGGCCGATGTCTCTGCGGGTGTTCCTCCTGGAACAGCCTATTGGAAGGCCATGGATAGATGGTATGTCGGAGCACACCCTGCGTGGGTAGAGGTTGATGAAACAAAAATAACGCTGTTATACGCCCAGATTCAAAAAGCTGCATTCGATTATCCAGATGAAGCGCTTTTATTTGATTTTTTTGATGATCGAAGCAATGAATTTGAAACACATGAAGCGTCCTCTCCCCCTGCCATTTTAGAACATTTAAAGTGTTATTTTAACGCCTATCCAAGCATGATCCCAAGTCATGTAACGTTACGGTTACATCATTATGATGGAGGCACACCAACCTTACTATTCTCCGTCCAAGGGACTGGCACCATCGACGCACTCTATAACGAAACAGTTAAAGAGATGATGTGTCTCATACTAAGTACCACACCAGTACCCTCTGAACGTGCTTTCATGACTCCTTCCGTTTTTCATGTGAAGCCCTCTCAATTAAAGACCCTTTCAATAACGCCTGCCATAGAGCACACCAAAACCCCGTCAAGATTGCCCCCTCGTCAGCACAGATCACCCACCATGGTAGCGCCGACAGTCGGTGTATCAAGCTGTGCCTATGGTTTTTTTGCTGCAACAACCACTGTTGCAGCAGCCTGTGCGGCCTATTTCTACGTTCAAACTCTGTGATAAAGCGTGAGGCGAACAAGAGAATGGTCGCAACTTACGCCACATCACGATATAATCGCTGCATTTTGTAGGATAAAAAGGTCTCTCATGAATGTTTCATTAATTGACATTGCAGCCCTGGTTCAAGGGGTGATTATTGGTGATCCCACGATCACCATTTCAGTACTTTCCCCCATTGATAATATTATCGATGAAGCCCTTGTTTTTGCTGAAGGAAAGGACAACCTAAAGCAGGCCGAGGCTTCTAAAGCGGCAGCCATTTTAGTTGCAACCCATGTGGAAGCCAGCAATAAACCCCTTATTCAAGTTCAGAATCCATTTATTGCCTTCATTACACTATTACATCACTTCTACCCGACACGACAGCCTATCGCGGGTATACACCCAACAGCTGTGATTGCTGACGATGTGCAACTCGGACATCATGTCTCGATAGGTCCTTATGTGACCATTGAATCCGGCAGTATTCTTGGCGATCATACGGTTCTAAAAAGCCACGTCCATCTCGGCCACAACGTCAAAATCGGATCACACACCACCATCCACCCTCACGTAACCATTTACGACCAATGCCAGCTTGGGAATCGTGTTTGTGTACATGCTTCCACAGTGATTGGATCAGATGGCTTTGGCTATGCCTTGGATGATGGACAACATTTAAAAGTCCCTCATGTCGGCCATGTTGTCATTGAAGACGACGTTGAAATTGGTGCCAATACTGTCGTCGATCGAGCCACCTTAGGGATTACACTCATCGGAGAGGGCACTAAAATTGATAATTTAGTTCAAATCGCGCACTCCGTGAAATTAGGCAAACACAACATTCTCTGTGCTTTCACAGGCATCGCTGGCAGCACCACCAGTGGCAATCATGTGATTTTTGCAGCAAATGTCGGGGTGAGTGATCATGTCCGTATTGATGATGGTGTTATCTTGGGTGCCCGTGCAGGCGTCCCGCCCAGAAAACATTTAAAACAAGGCAATGTGTATTTAGGAAACCCTGCAAGACCCAAAGAAAAAGCCATTGAACAAGAATTTGCAACCACACGCATTCCCATTATGCGTAAAAATATAAAACACTTAAGTGAAAAAGTCTCTCAATTGACCGAACGACTCGATCTGCTCACCAAAGAAGAGATCTCCTAACCATGCAGAATCAACTGGTTCTCGTCGATGGTTCCTCCTATTTTTTTCGAGCCTTCCACGCACTCCCCCCACTGACCAACTCAAAAGGTCAACCGACTGGCGCCATTTATGGTGTGGTCAATATGGTAAAGCGCTTACTGAAAGACTATCAACCCAGTCACATTGCTGTGGTTTTTGATGCAAAGGGAAAAACTTTTCGAGAGGACTGGTATCCTGAATACAAAGCCCATCGGCCCCCCATGCCCAATGAACTGAGTTCGCAATTTCAGCCTTTGGTCTCTCTCCTTCGGGCGATGGGCTTACCCGTATTGATCGTAGAGGGGGTTGAGGCCGATGATGTCATTGGCACTTTGGCGCATCTTGCGGGATTACAGCAGCTCCCTGTACTCATCTCTACAAGCGATAAAGACATGGCGCAGCTCGTTAATGACCACGTCACGCTCATCAATACCATGAGCAACCAACGCCTCGACCACGATAACGTACTCTTAAAATTTGGTGTCACCCCTGCGCAAATGATTGACTACCTAACCCTGGTGGGTGATACCTCAGATAATATCCCAGGCGTTCCTGGCTGTGGATCCAAAACCGCCGTTAAATGGTTAACCCAGTATCAAACCTTGGATAATTTACTAGCACACGCGGACTGCATTAAAGGAAAAATTGGTGAAAAATTTCGTAATAGCATACCGAATCTCCCCTTGTCCAAAAAACTAGTCACCATCAAACTTGATTTGGATTTATCCCTCAGCCCCTTTGACCTCACCGCCACGCCTCCTCTCAATGACACGTTGATAACCCTCACACAGGATCTTGAGTTTAAAACATGGCTTGCGGAACTGAAAACGAACAACACCGCCCTCGTTCACCCTACCCCCCCTTCTGAACCAACTTATGAACTGATTACAACAGCACCTCAATTAAACCGCTGGATTCAAGCATTGTCTTCTGCAACGTGCCTTTGCCTTCATACGAAGGGCACCTCAACAGATCCCCTTTCTGCCGAGTTGATTGGTCTTGCATTAGCCATAGAGCCCTTAGGCAGTGCTTATATTCCTTTAAAAACGGAACAAACCGCCCTCAATAGCGACACGGTCATCCAGGCCCTCAAACCCTTCCTCGAAAATCCAACGCTCTGCAAAATCGGCCATGAATTAAAGTACGACTACAACCTATTAAAAACAGTTGGCATCACCTTGCAAGGATTAGCCTATGATCTCGTTCTTGAATCGTATCTCCTAGACAGTACTGATAAACACCATGACATGAGCGCCCTTGCCATCAAATACTTACATCACACACCCAACCCCTTGAAAACCGCAGCTGATAAAGCACTGGGCCCTTTTCACGAACGCCCACTAAACCAAACAGCCCCCTTGGCCGCAAACGAGGTGGCTCTCCTCTTAACGCTCCATCAAACGCTTTACCCCTTGATGATTGAGCCTTTAAAACAAGTGCTCTCCAAAATAGAAGCCCCCCTTATTTCAGTCCTCGCCGACATGGAGCGACAGGGTGTCTTGATTGATGAAAATCTCCTATTAAAACACGGTGAACGGCTGAAAAGTCGTATCACGACTTTGATGGATGAAGCCATTTTACTTGCTGGCAAACCCTTTAATTTAAATTCTCCTAAACAATTATTAGACATTTTATATCAAGAACAACACCTGCCAGTGCTTGCTAAAACACCCACTGGTCAACCCTCCACGGCCGAGTCAGTGCTCCAAGAATTGGCCTTGGAGTATCGATTGCCAGCCGTTATTTTAGAGTACAGAGGATTAACCAAACTGGTTTCCACTTACATCGATGCCTTGCCAAGAAAAATAAATCCCATTACCCATCGTGTACACACGTCTTATAATCAAGCCGTCACTGCAACGGGTCGTCTCTCTTCGAGCGATCCCAATTTACAAAATATTCCTATACGCAGCGAAGAAGGCCGCTTGATTCGTAAGGCTTTCATTGCACCGCCGGATCACGTGATATTGGCTGCCGATTACTCTCAAATTGAACTGCGCATCATGGCGCATTTATCTCAAGATGCAGGCTTGTTGAAAGCTTTCGCAGAAGGCTTAGATATTCACACAGCAACCGCAAGCGAACTGTTTGCTCTTCCCATTCAAAAGGTCAACAGCGAACAACGACGCCAAGCCAAGGTCGTTAATTTTGGCTTGATGTACGGG
Source organism: Legionella genomosp. 1 (assembly GCA_945867185.1). Taxonomy (GTDB): domain Bacteria; phylum Pseudomonadota; class Gammaproteobacteria; order Legionellales; family Legionellaceae; genus CAMBHM01. Next base: position 9,209 of record CAMBHM010000018.1, on the reverse strand, counting down.
ATGTCCGCCTTTGGCTTAGCAAAACAGTTAGGGCTCCCCCGCCAAGAGGCGCAACAAATCATGGATCGCTATTTTGAGCGCTATCCTCAGGTGGCACACTATATGAAAAACACCCGGCAACTTGCACACGATCAAGGCTTTGTAGAAACTTTGTTTGGTCGACGTCTTTATTTACCAGACATCAATGCCCGCAACCAAGCCTTACAAAAGGCTGCTGAACGCGCCGCCATCAACGCCCCCATGCAAGGAACTGCCGCTGATCTCATTAAAAAAGCCATGTTATCCTTGAACGCATGGCAACACTCACTACCCCAACAAACCGTGCACATGATCATGCAAGTCCACGATGAGCTGGTCTTTGAGATCCATCACACGGTATTAGAAACAGCCCAACAAACCATTCGTACCCTCATGGAACATGCCATCGACTTATCTGTGCCGTTACTGGTATCTATAGGCACAGGTCATGATTGGGACGAAGCACATTAAATGGACAATATATACTATCCTAAGGACTACCGACTATGACTAAATTTATCAGACCGACCCTTGGCTTACTGCAAGGTTGTATCCTATATTTCCTCATTTATCGTACGTCCCTTAACTACATTGATATGCTTTTCACAGCCTTTGTATTGACCTTCCCACTCTTTGCATTACAGATGAAACTACCTAAAAGAAACACTCTTTTTTTAGCATTGAAAATTGTAATCCCCATGACCCTCCTCTATGGCTTGACGGGTTATTACCTAGCTAATGAGATAACTTCTAGCATTCCCTATACTACCGCCTCAGGCACCTACTACCTCTTATCGATCCAATGTGCCCTCAGCGGTTTTATTGTGTTTGTTTTTTATTGCACAGCGATACAAGAAAAATGCTTCTCCTTCCCGTATACGACCTTGTTTGATGAAGCTTGGCAAGTTATTTTGAAGTTTTTTTTCGGGGCAATCCTTGTTTATTTAACTTGGGGTCTGTTTTTAATAGCCGCTCAGTTATTTACATTAATAAATATGCCACACATCCTAGATCTCGTTACTAGCAGACCATTTCTCTGTATTATTCTGCCCTGTTTTTTTGGTATTGCCATGACCATTCTTCAGGAAAGCGAAGGGGTTTTAACAAAGATGAGAACTATTTTACTGGCCTTCTGCAAATTTCTTTATCCTGTTTTTGTTGTCATCAGTATCAGTTTCTTAGTGCTTGTCCCCTTCTCCTCTACAAAATTTTCTGATATTTGGATGGTAAGCGTCCTCTTGAGCCTTTTGAATATTCTCTTATTTAATGGGGTTTTTCAAGCAGGCTTCGAGCGACCACCCTATGCCCGCTGGTTTTGTAACTTCATCTACACGTCCATGCTCCTCACGTTTTTCTATTCATTTTATGTATTACAATTCCCATGGGAGACCATGAATCACTATGGCTTTAAACCCAGTGCCTTCTTCTTACAGGTATTCATCAGCATCCTTGCACTGTATCAACTATGCTATTGCCTCGCGATTTTCTTTAGCAAAACAGCTTGGCTAACTATGGTGAAACTCTCAAACACTATCCTAGCACTAACTGTTGCTACGCTGTATTTAGTCATGGCAATGCCTTGGTTTGATATCGCCGCACTCGGTGCGAAGACGGAGAAAGAACGGCTTAGAAATCATCAAGTCACGACAGATGATAAATTGGGTGATATTTACGAATGGTAACGCGTTGCTTGTTATCAGGCTTTCTGCAAGATTTGCTTCAAACACACGCCTGTGTGCGATTTTAAGCAAGCTGCAACCGTCTCCGGCGTACCAATGGCTACGATTTGTCCCCCTTTAGATCCGCCCTCAGGGCCCAGATCAATGATCCAATCTGCCGTTTTGATCACATCCAAATTATGCTCAATCACAATGATGGTATTGCCTGCATCTCGTAACCGAGTCAGCACGCTCAACAATTGTTTCGTGTCATGAAAATGAAGCCCAGTCGTTGGCTCATCCAAAATATAGAGTGTATTACCCGTATCTCGCTTGGAAAGCTCGCGCGCTAACTTGATACGTTGCGCTTCTCCTCCGGATAAGGTCGTGGCACTTTGACCCAACCGAATATAAGACAATCCTACATCGATCAGGGTTTGACACTTGCGAGCCAGCATCGGAATAGCATCGAAAAACAGTCGCGCCTCTTCAACTGTCATCTCCAATACATCATGAATCGACTTCCCTTTATATTGAATATCTAGAGTCTCGCGATGATATCGTTTGCTTTGACAGGCATCACAAGCTACATAAATATCTGGTAAAAAATGCATGGCTACTTTAATCAACCCATCTCCTTGGCAGGCTTCACAACGACCCCCACGAACGTTAAAACTAAAACGTCCTGGCATATAGCCTCTCGCTCTCGATTCAGGCGTATTGGAAAACAGTTCTCGAATGGGTGTGAATAACCCAGTGTAGGTAGCAGGGTTCGATCGAGGCGTACGACCGATTGGGCTTTGATCAATATCAATGACCTTATCACACTGCGACAAGCCAAGAAACGCCGAGACAGATCCAGATGCCTGTGCTGTAGCGCGATTTAATAATGCGGCCGCCAAGGGATATAACGTATCATTGATAAGACTGGATTTACCCGAGCCCGATACACCTGTCACACAAGTCATCAAACCAAGAGGGATCGTAACCGTGAGATCTTTCAAGTTATGGCAAGTCACACCTTGCAATGAAATAACCCGTTCAGGATTATAAGGTGTTCGAACCGAAGGGACCGAAATGGCGCACGCACCAGATAAATAGTGACCCGTTAAAGACAACGGCGAATTCATGATGTCTTGTGGGGTCCCAGAAGCAATAATTTGTCCACCATGTACGCCCGCACCAGGCCCCACATCCAGCACATAATCTGCGGCCAAGATGGCTTCTTCATCATGCTCCACGACAATGACTGTGTTCCCTAAATCTCGCAATTGCAACAAGGTTTTAAGGAGGCGTGCGTTATCCCGTTGATGTAACCCAATGGACGGCTCATCCAAAATATACATGACCCCAACCAAGCCTGAACCAATTTGGCTGGCTAAACGGATCCGCTGTGCTTCTCCTCCCGATAACGTTTCACTTCGTCGTGATAGCGATAAATAATCCAAACCAACATTGACCAAAAAATTCAATCGAATCAAAATCTCTTGGGTGATTTTAGAGGCAATCTCGCCCTTATTTCCAGGCAACTGTAATTGATTCACAAAAGCATATAGATCTTCTATGGAGTCCTCTGTAAGCTCAGGTAAGGTTCTATCTGCAATGAACACATGCCGTGCCGCTTCACATAACCGCGCACCGAGACAAGTAGGGCAGGGTCTTGATGAAAGATAAGTCGACAAATCATCCCGCACGTGATGAGACTCTGATTCTCGGTATCGACGTTGCATATTTGGAATAATCCCTTCAAAAGGGTGTTTTTTTATCAGAGTCCCACCATTCGGGCGTTGATAATGAAAAGCAATGACTTCTTCCCCACTCCCATATAACACGAGTTTCTGAATAGACTCTGGTAAATCACAAAATGGATCATCCATTGAAAAATGATAATGCGTTGCCAGCGCTTCTAATAAGGCATGATAATAACTTGTACGTTTGTCCCAACCACGAATCGCACCATTGCTCACACTCAATGAGGCATCATGAACAACTCGATTGGGATCAAAAAATTGATCTACACCCAAGCCATCACAAGTAGGACAAGCCCCAATAGGGTTGTTGAATGAAAAAAGACGGGGTTCAACCTCACTCACGTTGTAACCACAAAACGTACACGAAAAAGTTGAAGAGAACATTTGCTCCGTAAAATCCCCTTCCATCGATGCCACGATGGCCAGGCCCTCTGATAGATTCAGTGCGTTTTCGAACGACTCACTCAAACGTGCACTCAAATCGTCGCGAATTTTAAAACGATCAACCACCACGTCAATACTGTGTTTTTTTCGTAAAGCAAGAACAGGAGGATCATCCAAATCACATAAAATTCCATCAATCCTCGCTCTCACATAGCCTTTAGCCTGCAATTGCTGCAACAACTGCACCTGTTCGCCCTTTCTATTCCGGACCACAGGTGCGAGAATCATGGCTTTGCTTTCTGGTGGCAACGCCAGCACCTGATCAACCATATGAGGAATGGTTTGCGCATGCAACGAAACACCATGCACCGGGCATCTCGGCTCCCCAACCCGTGCAAACAACAATCGCAGATAATCATAAATTTCGGTCATGGTGCCGATGGTCGAGCGAGGGTTATGCGACGTGGCTTTCTGCTCAATAGAAATCGCAGGCGACAACCCCTCGATGCTGTCTACATCTGGCTTTTCCATGATGGATAAAAATTGCCGAGCATACGCCGACAACGATTCCACATAGCGACGTTGGCCTTCTGCATACAAGGTATCAAAGGCCAGTGAAGACTTCCCTGAACCTGATAACCCAGTGATGACCGTGAGTTTATCTCGAGGAATCTCCACATGAATATTTTTTAGATTATGGGTCCTTGCCCCACGAATTCGGATCACTGACATAAGACCGCTTACAACCAATACACAAAGATAAACAAGAACAACCACACCACGTCTACAAAGTGCCAGTACCAAGCAACAGCTTCAAACGCAAAATGACGCTCTGGTGTAAAATGGCCTCGACAAGATCGAATCAGAATGACTATCAGCATGATAGTCCCTATCGTCACATGTAAGCCATGAAACCCCGTCAACATGAAAAAAGTGGTCCCATAAATGCCAGCGTCCAGTGTCAAATTCATATCCGTATAAGCATCATAATACTCATGCGCCTGAAGCATCAAGAATATCACACCCAATGCCACCGTCAGGCTCAACCCAACTTCTAACTGCCGCCGTTTATTCAGTTTTAAAGCCCAATGCGCCCAGGTGATAGTGATCCCCGATGTCAATAGCACGGCTGTATTGATAGCCGCTAATCCCCAAGGGGCCATACGTTCATAAGCCCCAACAAACACTTGATTATTCGGATTGGTAAGCAATGGCCAAATGGCTTGAAAATTAGGCCATAACGTCACATGCGTGATAGGGTGCATCTCCCCACCCAACAACGGGACAGACCAAAATCGAGTAAAAAATAAAGCGCCAAAAAACGCGCCGAAAAAACACACCTCAGAAAAAATAAACCAACACATGCCCCAGCGAAAAGAGCGATCCACTTGCAGATCATAAGCCCCCTTCTGGCTTTCATAAATCACTTGACCGAACCAGCCAAACATCATAAAAATCAATATACATAGGCCCGCAGTAAACACATAGGGTCCATACCAATCTGTATGTAGCCAGGAAGCCGCTCCAACCAAAGTAGTGGTCAGCCCAATCGATCCCACCAAGGGCCAGTGACTGGGCTTAGGGATATAATAAGTACCATGTGCGCTCATCAGGGGTCGTTCTCCTCTCTTTTCGAACTGATTTTGTGGCCGATTTTATCGATTAGTCACATCAAATAAAGCATAAGCCAAAGTAATCGTTTTCACCTGCGGTGGCAAATCTGGATCCAAATGAAACAACAAGGGCATGTCCATTGCTTCATGTCCCTGTAACGTTTGCCGCGTAAAACAAAAACACTCTGTCTTTTTTAAATATTTTGCAGCAATGCCAGGTGAAACACTGGGAATCGCTTGCACCGTCATGGTGTGATTCGTTTTGTTTTCTGCATAAAACGACAGCCTTGCCAACTCCCCAGGATGGATCTTGATTTTACGAACATGTGGATAAAACGCCCAAGGTACGGCCCCTGTGTTGGTCGCAACAAACTCAACCCACACCTCTCGAGTCTTATCCGTCGCCGTGTGTTTATCATAAGCCACGGCGACGGCATTGGTCTTTCCATTAATGCCTAACGTTTTACAAAGGGAGTTGTATATGGGAACCAAAGCGAATCCAAACGCAAACATCCCCAGTACGAGCACAAACAACAGGCCGACTAATCTTGTGTGCTGTCTCATCCTCAATGGATATCAGGCGGTGTTGTAAAGCTGTGATAAGGCGGGGGAGACGACAAGGTCCACTCTAACCCATGTGCCCCTTCCCACACTTTATCTCCTACCTTCTTTCCATGCCGCACGGTTGCAATCACATTATATAAAAACAACAACTGCGACAATCCAAAGATAAACGCACCAATGGAAGCGATCATATTAAAATTTGTAAATTGCAACGCATAATCTGGGATCCGTCTTGGCATACCAGCCAATCCCAAAAAGTGCATGGGAAAAAACGTGATGTTCACAGAGATGACCGACAGCCAAAAATGCCATTGACCCAAACGCTCGTTATACATATGCCCAGTCCATTTCGGCAACCAATAATAAGTCGCGGCCATCAGGGCAAAAATGACACCAGGCACCAACACATAATGAAAATGCGCTACAACAAAATACGTATCTTGATATTGATAATCAGCAGGTACTAAGGCCAACATCAATCCGGTGAATCCGCCAATGGTGAATAAAAACACAAACGAGACCGCAAACAACATCGGTGTTTCAAAGGTCATCGCACCTTTAAACATCGTCCCCACCCAATTGAATACTTTGATCCCCGTGGGCACCGCAATCAACATCGTTGTGTACATGAAAAAGAGCTCTGCTCCTAGTGGTACGCCCGTCGTAAACATATGATGCACCCACACCACAAACGACAAGACCGCAATACTGATGATGGCGTAAACCATAAAATGATACCCAAATAACGGTTTTCGACTGAACGTTGGAATAATTTCAGAAATCACCCCAAAAGCAGGCAACACCAATACATACACTTCTGGATGACCAAAAAACCAAAAAATATGCTGAAACAAAATGGGATCGCCTCCCCCTGCTGCCTCAAAGAAGCTCGTCCCAAAATGCCTGTCTGCGAGCATCATCGTCACAGCACCGGCAAGCACAGGCATGATCGCAATTAATAAAAATGCTGTGATAAGCCAACTCCAGACAAATACCGGCATTTTCATCAGGGTCATCCCTGGTGCGCGCATATTCAAAATGGTGGCAATGATATTGATTGATCCCATGATAGAGGAGAGCCCCATCATATGAATGGAGAAAATCATAAAATCCGTGCTTGGCGGCGCAAACTTAGTAGACAAAGGTGCATACATCGTCCAACCAAAATTGGGTCCACCCCCTGCATGAAACAAGGTTGATCCCAACAACACAAACGCGAAGGGTAAAATCCAAAAACTCCAGTTATTTAATCGAGGCAATGCCATATCTGGCGCACCAATCATCATCGGAATTTGCCAATTGGCCATCCCCGTAAAGGCTGGCATCACCACCCCAAATAACATCATCAATCCATGTAAGGTAGTCATCTGATTAAAAAAGTTAGGATCGACAAACCGATGTCCTGGTTGAAAGAGCTCAGCACGGATAACAAGTGCCATGGCGCCCGCAACAAAGAAACTCACCATCGCCAACCACAAATATAACGTGCCAATATCTTTATGGTTCGTCGTGAATAACCACCGTTTGATAAACCCTAATACACCCTTACCTTGCATCGGGCCATGATCTTCGTGATCTAACTCGTGTGCGATCGCATGACTCATCGTAACCCTCCAGCATTTGCTTTCTTCACCATGGTCGGTGCTTGATCATTCTCATGACGTACTGTTGCCACATCCGCTGGCTGAATTTCATCATCCGTATTGTTCCCCCACGCGTTTCGCTCATAGGTCGTGAGCGCCGCTATATCTTCATCTGTCAGTTGATCTTTATAAGCTTGCATGGCCGAACCTGGTACTCCATTTAATATCAGTCCAATATGACGCGAAATGGGGTTGCCCACTGCAATCGAACTGTTTTTTAAAGCAGGATACAAGGGCGGCAACCCTTTTCCATTCGCTTGATGACAAGCAGCACAAATCAAGTTGTACTTTTCTTTTCCTAAGGCCATCAGATCTAATCGGCTCATCACCTTTTGTGTAACAGGTTGCGTGGCCATAAGCGCGTATTTGTCTTCGACCTTGACTTGAGCTGCAACCCAGGTTGCAAACTCAGCTTCGGACACCGCCTGAACAACAATGGGCATAAATCCATGATTGATACCACATAGTTCTGCGCATTGTCCCCGATAGGTCCCCGGGCGTTCAATACGGGCCCATGCTTCGTGCATAAATCCTGGAATGGCATCTCGTTTTACGCCCAATTCAGGCACCCACCAAGAGTGCACCACATCGTTGGAGGTCACTAAAAATCGTATTTTTTGATGCACTGGAATCACTAAAGGGTGATCAACTTCGAGCAAATACCACTCGCCTTTCGGCTGCTTATTTTGAATTTGCGCATAGGGTGTAGACAAACTACTGAAGTAGCTGATGCCTTGATCTAAATATTGATATTGCCATTTCCATTGATGACCAATGATCTTGATGGTGACATCTGCAAGCGAACTGTCGTCCAAACGCATCAAGATGGTTGTCGCAGGCACCGCCAACCCTATCAAAATTAAAAAAGGAATAATGGTCCACATGACTTCCAAGCGCGTATTGACATGAAACGTCGCTGGAACCACTTGTTTTGATTTGCGATGATAAAAAATAGAGTAAAACATCACTCCAAACACTACGATCCCAATCACGGCACAAATACCAAGCGCCACCATGTGCAAGTCATACATATCATGACTAAGCGGTGTCACGCCTTGGTACATATTCATCTGCCAAGGATCTGCCTGTGTAAACCCTGATTTCATAGGCAGCAACGCCAACATCAGACTCACCAGTTTATAGATCGACTTAAACATCCCTACCCCTTACCACAATGTGAAATTACCTTCGGTTTTTGATTGACTGACGAGGTACTTAATAGCATCGATGATTTCAGCCGTGGTACAGTGTTCACAGTTACCATGGCTTGGATGATGCTCTCCCGTCATCGTATGCTCAACCAAGACATCCATGTTCTGTGCTATCAACGATTTCCAGGCTGCTTTATCTCCTATTTTGGGCGCGCCCAATTTGCCATCGTTATGACACACACTGCAGTTGTCGTTATAAACATCCTTGCCACTGGAAGGAAATTTCTCAGCACCACCCGACTGCACATCCAACCATTGAGAACGGGTTAATGATTCACTCAGCAAATAGTCCACTGCAGCCATGAGATCATTGTCAGAGCAAGTCACACAAGCCCCTTTAACAGGCATGCTATTGTACCCATTGATG
>CAMBHM010000017.1 GCA_945867185.1 Legionella genomosp. 1 | reverse complement strand
CCCTGAAAAGGGCGAAGCGCCTCTGCAACGTCATACAGGGCGTTATCCAGGCACTCAATGGCTCGGATCGTTGCATCAAAGTGCCCCGTGTGCCCGACCATGTCTGCATTGGCGTAATTACAAATGATGAGGTCGTATTGGTTGGATCGAATGGCTTCCACCAGGGCCACGGTTAGTTCGACAGCGCTCATTTCAGGGGCGAGATCATAGGTTGCGACTTTGGGGGATGGGATGAGGATACGATGCTCGTTCTGAAAAGGAGGTTCTTGTCCGCCATTCAGAAAGAAGGTGATGTGTGCGTATTTTTCAGTTTCTCCGATACGAAGCTGCGTTAGTCCATGACGAGCTATTATTTCGCCCAAGGTATGGGTGAGTGTGAGCGGGGGGAAGGCGATGTCGGTATGGAGCTGATCGCCATAAGACGTCATGGTGATACAATGCGATAAAGTGGGTTTGTTAGGGCGATGAAACCCAAGAAAATGCTCTGAAATCAATGAGTCGGTGAGCTGTCTTGACCGATCAGAGCGAAAATTGAAAAAGAAGACAGCATCCCCTTCTTGAATGAGGACGCCTTTGCCGATACGGGTCGGGGGAATAAACTCATCCGTGATGTGTTGCGTATAATAAGACTCTACGGCATCGATGGCTGTTTCGAAGTGCACCGCGTTGTCTGGTTCAGTGAGGAGACGATACACCGATTCGGTACGAGGCCACCGTTGATCTCTATCCATGGCATAATAACGTCCAGTGAGCGAACAGATAGTGGCCACAGGATAACGCTTGAGGATATCGTTTAGAGCTTGAAGGCTGGACAAAGCACTTTGAGGAGCCGTATCTCGCCCGTCTAAAAATAGATGCAGGCACACGTTTGAGAAGGCCTGCTCTTTGCATAGAGCCAAGAAGGAAAAAAGATGTTGTTCGTGGCTGTGTACACCACCTTTAGACAAAAGACCCAATACATGTAGCGTACGGCGAGAGCGCTTAAGATCCTCGATTGTTTTTATAAACAATGGATTGGCTTCGAAGCCCCTGTTTTCGATGGCTGCATTGATACGAGTAAAATCTTGCAACACTACTCGGCCTGCTCCAATGTGCATGTGGCCTACTTCTGAGTTCCCCATTTGTCCGGCGGGCAATCCAACGGCTTCCCCTGAGGCTTGAAGGAGCATATGGGGGGCTGTTTTCCACCAGTGGTCCCAGTGTGGCGTGTGCGCAGTTGCAATGGCATTGTGTTGTTTTTCTTCGCGATAACCAAAGCCATCTAGAATCACGAGGACGAGGGGAGCATGGGGGGTCATATTTTCTCTTAATCTTTTGTCATAAAGAGGTTAGACTATAGGACATTTTTGTTGATGGAAGAAGTAGGTTGAATCAAAAACTACCGCAACACGTGGCGATTGTGATGGATGGCAACGGGCGCTGGGCTGAGCATCGGGATCTCAATCGCATTGAAGGGCATCGTGCTGGTGTTGAGGCTGTGAGGACTGTGATTCAATGTTGTTTACATAAAAAAATTGCCGTTTTGAGTTTGTTTGCGTTTAGCAGTGAAAATTGGGCAAGACCCGCTGCTGAAGTGGATTTTCTCATGCAATTGTTTCTGAGCGCATTAAAACAAGAAATCACTGTGTTACATCAACAAGGCGTGTCGGTGCGGTTTACGGGTGACAGGAGCGTCTTATCAAAGGCTTTGCGCACGGAGATGCATGATGCAGAAGCTTTGACTGCAGACAATCATCAACTGACCCTTAATTTTGCGCTGAATTATGGGGGGAAATGGGATATCCTGCAAGCTGCAAAAGCACTCGCACAGCAAGTTCAAACGGGTGTGTTGTCGATTGATGCAATCAATGAAGATGTTTTTTCACAATTGCTCGATACACACGGTCTGCCTAACCCTGATCTGTTCATTCGAACGAGCGGTGAGCAACGGATTAGTAATTTTTTTCTTTGGCAATTGGCTTATACCGAGCTTTATTTTTCTGAAGAATACTGGCCGAGTTTTTCAGCGCTTGAGTTTGAGAAGGCATTGGCCTGTTTTGCTTCACGACATCGTCGTTATGGGCAAATTGGGGGGGTTGTAAAAGAGACAGATCATGTTTAAACAACGGCTTCTCACGGCCTTGGTCTTAGTCCCATTGGTCTTGTTGGTTATTTATAAGGCCCCGATTTGGATGGGTGGTGTGTTGCTGGCGTTGTTGGTCTTATTGGGGGCCTGGGAATGGTCTGCGCTTATTCCTATTGGGTTATTGAGAAATAAGATAGGGTTTATAGGACTTGTGTTGCTGAGTGTAGGCCTTTTGAGTGATTGGTTTTCTTATGCATTGATATTGGATCTTATGTTGTGGCTCACCATCTTGGTTGCAGTGTTGACATTTCCTGCTTCACAACCAGTCTGGGGCAGGCGATGGGTGGTAGCAGGCTCTTGCTTTATTTTATTGCCAGTGTTGGTTAGTACCTGTTGGGCTCTATACATTACGGAGGACGGCCCCAATTGGATTGTTTATGTGCTTTGTTTGGTTTGGGCAACAGATATCGGTGCTTATTTGGCTGGAAAAAGGTTTGGTCGTCATAAATTGATTCCACGCGTGAGTCCTGGAAAAACGCTGGAGGGGGCCTGTGCTGGATTTTTATTGGCAGAAGGGGTGGCTTGGATAGGGGGGCTTTATGTTCACCCAGCCTCTTGGATGTATTGGATGCTTCTTGCTGCCGGCACCTCATTGATTGCTATGTTGGGTGACTTATTTATTAGTATGTTGAAGCGTCGGAGTCAGTTGAAAGACACGGGGCAACTCTTTCCTGGGCATGGAGGCCTTTTGGATCGAGTCGATAGTTTATTGGCAGCGTTGCCCTTTTTTTATGTTGGACTTCTTTGCTTGGGGCGTGTGTAAACATCATGTTTGAGACATTATTTTATTTTATGTTGGCGTTGTTGCTGTTGGTCATCGTGCACGAATTTGGACATTTTATCGTAGCCAGATGGTGTGGGGTAAAAGTGCTTCGGTTTTCCTTTGGATTTGGAAAAGTACTGTTTTCAAAACGAGATCGACGGGGTACAGAGTATGCATTTTCAGCCATTCCACTCGGTGGGTATGTCAGCATGCTAGACGAAACAGTAGCAGAAGTGCCTGCTCATGAGCGCCATCTTGCGTTTAATCGTCAGCCCCTACTGAAGCGTGTTGCTATAGTGCTGGCCGGGCCGCTTTTTAATTTTTTGTTTGCCTTTTTTGCTTTGTGGTTGGTGTTGGTGATTGGCATTCAGACATTAGCGCCGTTGATTGATACAGTGATACCTGGAAGTATTGCCGATAACGCAGGGTTGACCGCCAAACAAGAAATGTTGGCTTTAGACGATAAACCCGTTGGCAGTTGGAGAGAGGTGCAATTTGTGTTGATGAACCGCTTGGGGTCGACGGGAACCCTGTCGATGAGGGTTCAGCCGTTTGGTGGGGGTAAAGACAAAACAGTACAGTTGTCGTTGGCGCATTGGACATTGAATCCTAAAAAGCCAGATTTGTTGGGTAGTTTTGGGATTGTGCCATTTGTGCCGAAGATTCCTGCGGTGGTGGGGGACGTGCTGCCAGATTCACCAGCGGCTCTTGCAGGGTTGCGGACAGGGGATTTGATAACGGTGGTCAATGGTCGGCCATTAAAAGATTGGATGCAGTTGGTAGCCTTAGTGAGGGAACATCCGGATGAAACCATGACATTGTCCGTTATGAGGCAGGGTATCAGTAAAACCGTAATAGTACGGATAGCGCGTGATACGCATACGGGACAACACGTGGGTGTATTAGGGGTACGGTCACAGCCGATGGATTGGCCCACTCACTGGTGGCGATGGCAGCGTGAGACGCCTTGGCGTGCGATGCAACTTGCTTTCAGGGAAACCGTGGATTTGACGGGCGCAACCTTTGCATTTATTGGGCGGTTGTGTTCTGGAAAACTATCTTTAAGGACGCTCAGTGGGCCTGTGGGGATTGCAGAAGGGGCTGGTGAGTCTGCTCGTCAGGGGCTTACGCATTACTTGACTTTTTTAGCACTCGTTAGTATCAGTTTGGGTGTATTGAATATGTTGCCTATTCCGATGTTAGATGGCGGCTATTTGTTGTATTATCTCGCAGAATTTGTAGGCCGTCGGCCGTTGTCGGCGGTACTGAAAACAACCGGTACTTATTTGGGATTTATGTTACTCATTGCTTTGATGATCGTTGCTTTCTGTAATGATCTTGCAAGATTGGCCTAAAATCGTGCCAGAATTAAGGTGTAACTATCATCATGAAAAAAATCAGTCGCAGTAGGCGAGTTGTGCTCATCGCGTGTTGTTCGTCGGCCTTGGTTTGGTCTACGCATCTTCGTGCTGCGAGTGACTTTGTGGTGCGGGACATCAAAGTGACAGGATTGACACGAGTAAGCCTCGGGACAGTCTTGAACTATTTGCCCGTGCAGGTTGGGGAAGAGATTGGGCCCACTGACACTCCTAAAATCATTCGTTCATTATATGATACTGGGTTTTTTCAATCGGTGGTGTTAGAGCGAGAAGGCAACACTTTGATTGTGCAAGTGGTTGAACGTGCGACCATTGGCTCGGTGTCTGTTGTGGGCAATAAAGAAATCCCCAGTGACAAAATGAAAGAGATTATGAAAGAGCTCGATCTGGTCAAAGGGCGAGTGTTTCAACGGGCCTCCCTTGAGCGTTTAGAGAAAGAGTTGAAGCAAGCGTATAATGCTCGTGGCAATTATAATGCACGTATTGAAAGCAAGACTTCCTCTTTAACAGAGAACCGAGTGGCAGTGAGTGTGACAATATCTGAAGGTCGTGTTTCGCGGATCAAAGACATTCAGATCATTGGGAATCATGATTTTTCAGACAATGAGTTATTGCCTGAGTTGACCTTGGCGCCGAGTGGCATTTTTACGTATTTCACTAAGAAAGATCAGTATTCCAAGGCAGCGATGGATGCTTCTTTGGAAGCATTGCGATCCTATTATCTCGATAGAGGTTATTTAAAATTCAACATCGTGTCTTCTCAAGTGTTGTTAGCCCCTGATAAGAAAGATGTCTTTATCAATATTCATATCGAGGAAGGCCCTCAGTACCGATTCTCAGGTTATACAGTGGTTGGAAAAACGGTACTGCCGACAGACAAAATAAACGCTCAGATCCAAGTCAAACAAGGGGATGTTTTTTCTAGAAAGAAAGTGACGGAGAGTATTTCTGCGATTGGATTGGCTCTAGGAGATGTGGGATTTGGGTTTCCTGCTATCAATGCGGAGCCGCGTATTGATGAAGTTAACAAAACCGTGTTCATTACGTTTATCGTTGATCCAGGCCGACATGTGTATGTGCGCCGGATTAATTTTCATGGTAATACCAAAACGGGCGATTATGTGTTGCGCAATGTGATTCGCCAAGATGAAGGGGGATTGTTGTCGTTGCACAATATCAAAGAGTCTGAACGCCAGTTACGGATGCTGACCTATTTGAAAAATATTGATGTGAAAACCACGCCGGTTGCGGGGGCTAACAACCAGGTGGATTTAGACGTTCAGGTGGAAGAAGCGCCCTCGGCAGAAGCCAGTGCGTCATTGGGTTACGGTACCACAAAATTGCAGTTTAATGCGGCATTCAATCAGCACAACTTTATGGGCTCAGGGCGAACCATGGGGCTTGCGTTTAATGCAAGCGCGTGGGGACAAGATTATTCGTTTAATTATTACAATCCATTCTACACCAATACAGGTGTTGGCCGTGGGTTTAATTTGTATTTCATGAGAGTCGCTCCAAAAGGGCTGGATGTGAGCATGTACAGCTCCAATAGATTTGGTGGAGATGTGACCTATAATGTCTTACTGTCTGAAAACAGCAGCGTACAATTTGGATATGGATACCAGGGATTACGGGTGCAATCTATTGGTGCTGTGCAACAGATTCAGAATTTTGTGAATCTTTATGGGCGTGATTTTAATCAAGCACGTTTGACGGCGGGTTGGAATCGGAATAGTTATGATCAAATGCCTTATCCCAATCGTGGCATCAATCAACAAGCGAATGTGTTGGTGGCATTACCCGCCACATCAGGATCATTTACTTATTATAAAACAGGCTATCAAACGCGATTATATTATCCTTTGGTAAAAGGGTTTATTTTCAGTGTGCTTGGCAACGTGGGGTATGGAAATACCTTTAAAACAGAGGGCCTGCCGTTTTATGAAAACTATTTTGCGGGGGGTATTGCGCAGCCTGGTCAGGTTCGTGGGTATGATAGTTACTCGCTCGGTCCCCAAGACAGCAATGGCAATTCGTTGGGTGCGAACTTATTGGTGAATGGTAGTACTGCGCTTATTTTACCTTATCCACTTAGCCGAGAAAACGTTCGGACATCCCTGTTTGTGGATGCTGGTAACGTGTTCTCAGAAGGGGTTCCGATCTCCCTCAGTGGTAGTGATGCCGGCCCTATCCGCTATGCCACAGGGGTATCTGTCGAGTGGCGCTCTCCGTTCGGTCCCCTGGCCTTCAGTTTGGCCAAGGCATTGAATAAACAACCAACAGACAAAGATCAATTCTTCCAATTCACGTTATCATCTAGCTTTTAATCGACAGACGCGATTCTTATTGGAACCGTTATGCATACCGTCCAAACAGGGAGGGTCCGTCGACGTGTTGAATGTCTGTTCTAATGCGGCGCTCTTCAGCACTGGGTGCGTGCAGATTAAAGAGTCCTGCCTTAGGATATAATGTTCTTTTTAAAATAGCCGCACGGGCAGCCTGTTCGTTTCGCCAAGTCCAGATGAGCTCCAGTTCGGGACGTTTTTCCAATAACCGAGTTTGTCCTGAAATGGTTAAAACATACTCTTTTGCCAGGTGAGTCTGTTGAATCAATTCATCTACCAACTCGGGATCCAGCTCGCGATAGTGCTGTAGAGCCGTTTCATTGGAGAAGTAGAGTAGTTCTTCCAGTTTGCTCACCAGTCGTTGAAAAAACACATGTTCATGATAACAACGTTGTAGCTCAGACAGTTGCCCGCCGTTTTGTAAATAGACTTGCATGGAATGAACAAGAGGAATAAAGGCATGCACATATAGATGGAGTTCATTTGCAAGCAATCTTACAATGCTTATCATGCGTTGGCCCACAATGAGTGCTGTGGGCAATTGAAATAGACTCATCGGGGGGTTCTTACGTGATCCCATGGGTGAGTGATTGATGACATAATCGGTTTCATTTAACTTGATTAAAAATTGATTCATTCGACCTGTTGGATCGGTCATTATTTTTTCAAAGGCGTCGGCGCCTGGTTTTGTAAACTGACGTAAAAAACACATCCATTTTTTATCATAGGGTGCATAGGTTTTTGGGAGCTTTAGTTCTTGCTCTAGCCAAATGCTTGCCCGTTCTGGAGTTGAGAAAGCATCATCGGATTCACCGGACTGCAATGTTCTTGAGAGCACAGTATGAGCGACAGGATGTCGTCTTGTGATCAAGTCGATGCCTAATTCTCCGGAACGAAGCCCACTTGATCCACGTCCTAATTGATGACGATATAACATCATTCGGAAGAGATCGGGGAATTGTCGTTTGAATACGTCATGGACTTCATGGGTGGCCACTTCAATACTAACTAAGGCCTCCATCATTCCTCGCTCTCGCGGTGTATCACTAAAAGCCGTCATCCATACCCATTCCATGGTACAAGCATAGTAAGATTTAATGAGGGGGTGGCTACATAAGGTGTCAAACCAGGTAGCCATCTGGAAATGATCCTCGGGCCTTTCAGCAAGCGGAACTAAAACGATGTGACTGTCAACCACTTTGTTTTTCCGTACGGTGATCAATCCCATTCGGACGGCCAAGTAAAAAGCACTTAAAAAACAGCTCGGGCCGGTGAAATTTGCAAGAATAAGATAGGGCATATTGCGTGAATCGATGCTGTTTAGAAAGGTCATACTTTGAAAATATTTAATGACTGTTTGCGTATCACCAGAACATTTGGACAACTCTTCTAGAGTGCAAAGGGGTCTTTCTGCATAGACATCAATAGCATGGAAGAATGAGTCTTCGAAATCATCAATGGCTGAGAATCCATCCTGCTCCATCAGTTCATGACAAGCCGGGAGGATGGCTTCGCTACCTAATCGGCCTTGGCCTTCTGTGAGATGGAACCCCGCATTTTGAAAGAGATGATAGAGGGTTTGGGTGGATCTTTTTGTAGTGAGCGGGACATCTGATTTTGCCGCTTCTCTTTGTAGAATTTGAATCCCTTGTAAACAGGCTTTTTTCTTTGAGAAAACAAGTTGAAAGATGGTTTTAATCTCTTGATCCAGTTGATGACAGGCCAGTGTTGGATCGGTTGACAATGTTCTACCCCAACTGCGAAATAGTTCGTCAGTCCCTTCTATAAAGGTGGGGATGGAGGCGGATCCATCAATAAAAAATTGATGGACAGTATGACGCAGCAGGGGCTCCCCGGGGGCAAAAGCTTGGGCATAAATGATGGCTTTGGTTTTCACCAATCGCCAAACGGGTTTAAAAGTGGTTTCTGTTTCTGATAGTATTTTTTGTAAAGACACGAGATAGTGTTTAAAGCTGCTCGGCAAGCGCTCTTCCGAGAGCATCTGGGTGCAGTGTTTTTGATAGAGCTGTAACGCGTATTGCGTTTCTATTATTTTTGTAGCCAATACTACTTCCGCTGTAACGGGGGTGCGATCACCATCATACCCTCCCCAATTTTGTGGACGAATCACAGAACGGGGCAGCAGGTTATGGGTGATTTCATATTGCACGCCTGCACCAAGCAGGTGTTCAATTAAAGGTAGATTGAGTTGAATCTCGCGTTGCAAAGTCATGTTTGGAATGCTTGAGTCAAATTTTAGTAGCGCATGAATGAGGGGCTCTGCATCCTCCCAGCGCTTTTGTTCGATACAACCCATCAGTTGACCTAACAAGGGATATACTTCTGGTGTAGGACAACAAGGGTGACGGGTTAGAACGGGCGCGATGACAGTTTGAGTGATCTTTGTGAGTGAGGCGGCTTTTGTATTGATGATCCCTTCGTAATAACGCTGTATGACGAGATTCATCAGGTAACTTAAAGAGGCATAGGCCCGATAAGTCGCTTTGGAAGCTATTTTTTGAGGAGGATTTTTAAAAAACTCCGAATCTAATAGCCATGCTTGTGCTGTGGCAAAGGGAGCTTGTATTCCCTGGGTAGCGGCCGCCTTGGAAGCTATAGTCAAGAGATGCGCTGCCTCATGTTGTACCTTGGTTGGAAAATGTGATAATCGTGTCAAGGGCAGTGGTTGGGTTGATGTTGCAAGGGCACGCGTGGCTGTTGTAAATAGTCTGGTGATGAGGTGCGTCATGAAATCCTTATTTCTAAGCAAGTGTAATGCGCCGTCGGCGCGTCGTGTTTAATGCATCATTTAAAAGATAGCGTTCAGCCTCGGGGCTGAGTTGAATCTGCTTCTCGTCGTGGAGTGTGAGGAGGGTGAGTGCTATTTCAGCGAGGGGTTGTGTGTAAAAAGCGGCCCAAGTTTCTAAATGAAGTTGTATTTTCTCAGTCGTCGAGAAGGTGCGTTTTCTTTGTGCATCTAGAAAACATGCTCGTAATTTTACTGCTAGAGACGATTCAACGGGTGTTGGTGCTGTCGTGCAGCCTGCAACACCAGTAGCAGTAAGAGGCTCTGTTGGTTGTTGTGCCATAGGGGGGGGGCTTGGGGCTGCAATAGATACCGGTTGAGGAGCCGGCGGGGGGCGGGGAGATAGGCTTAATTGTTGGACCATGACCGAATGGGAAGACGGAGATCTCGGCAGTGCAGGGGTACTTTTTGAGAAATAGTGATTGAAGGCGAATCCTGCAATCCATAAGCAGCCTGTGATGATGGTTGCGAGTAGAAACCCACCGCCGACTAGACCAAATGCTAAAAAAGTGGCAGGTAAGGCGATGGTTTCAGCTGCAAAGAGAATGCCTAAAGTGAGAATAGATAGGATGGTTATACCGAGGAACCATGTCCACAAGCTTGTGTTTTTTAGGGGTTCTTTTCTAGTAAAAGAAGGGGGCTGCTTGCGGCGGGTGGCAACTGTCAGTGCAGGGGAAGCGTCCTCAAGAGCCAGTGCCGTGCCTTGTGTGACTCTCGTCGTATCAGAGAGCAGTCCGCTATCTAGAAAACAAACAAATTGATCAAGGGCCTGATTCCCTCTTGAGGCCAATCTTTTTATTGTTTTCATTTCTTCAAAATGGCTCTGCATCATTCGGTCATGCACGGCCATCAGCTTAGGCAATAGCTGATCAATGCCTTGTAAGGGGACGATGGCTTGTTGGTGTATCGTGTTTATATGCCTACAGATCTGCTCGAGCTGGTGTAACACATCATGTTCATGGTCGACGAATTTTCTGGGGGAGCGTCTGAGATCGTGAAATGATCTATCTAATTGAGTAGCCCATCTACCTAGTTCTAATGTACTGCCAGTTAAGGCAGATAAAAATTGTTTTAACATGTGGGCTTCTGCTTGATTGAGAAAGATCTGTTGGCCTTGAATCCTGACGATCAAATCTAAGAAGCGTGCTTTATGAGCCACGAATAAGAATAACTGGACCCACTGCGTCAGCTTGCACAGTACTTGACTAGCGTGATCAATTTCTGCCGTATGTTTACTTGTAACCCAGACGACTCCTTTGCTTTCATCTCTTGCTTGTAACAACAAGTAGTTTATTTGAGGAAAAGAACTTTCTACGAATCTATCGATACAGCTCCTAATGAAGATCTGTATGTCGCTGGAGTCAGGTAATGCTAGGGGTTCCGAGTTAAAATATCGTTCATCTTGACTTTCAATTTGTGATAGAAAATCCAGTGCATTGGTTAAGAACGGTGTGAATGGATTATCGGACAGGGCAGCAAGAAATGTTTTGGTGCTTTCTGCGGCTTTAGGCAAAACGTCTTTATGAGTATTGCCTGCGGCAGACAGTACAAAGGTCAGTCTGATTAAACATCGACTGAGTTCTTGGGTGGTTTGAGTACAGGCTGCTAGTGCGTGCGTGATTTCATCAGAAAGTGGCTCCGAGCTGTTTAGATAGTTTCTGATTGCATGATTTTGAATATGTTGAAGGGCTTGCCTGGTTTCATCGGTTAAGTAGCCTGAGTGTGTGGGGGTGAGGACTAGTCTTAATACCCGATCTAAATATTCAAAAGCTTGGTATTGCATTGTAGCATCGCGTGTGTTGTGCATGTTCGCAATAGCCAAGGATACTTCTGCGACATATCCTAAAATTAGTTTGGAGAACGTGAGAGAGCCGGATTGTGCATCGGGTAGTCTTGCTAACGCTTCTAAAATGTTTCCAACGGTCGTCTGTCTGCAAGCTATTTCATGATGTTTGTGCCATAGATCCGCTACGCAGGGTACGTGTGGAAACGTTAGGACATCCCTGTTTCCTTTCGATTCATGAGTAAAAATAACAGCAAGATCCAAGATGGATCTCGGTAGTTGCGGACTGCTTACCAGAGTCCCCAATGCCTCACACAGAGCACTTAGGCTTCTTATTTTTTCTTCAGTAATAACGCTGGTGGAATCAAGTAAATGTTGAGCGCGTAAGACCAAAGCTGTTATTGTTCCAGGCATTACTTTCCCCATCTAAAAGATCAACAGTACCTATCGGTTTAGTACAATATAAGGGATTTTTCAAGTACAAGAGAGAGTTGCTGTATGATAATCGAATTAATACTGTACATGATCAAAAATCCGCGCCATAAAGACTAAAAATTTATCTATTGAGCCGAACCATTGTTCATGGTTTAACAGGGCTGCAATCGTGCAGGAGAGATCACGCGCAGTATAACAATAATTGGTAAAATAGACAGCCCGTGAAGAGAAAAAATTCGGGTCAATATCACCGAATCATCTCATGTGTAACGCCTCGATTTTATTTAGGATCGCGCCCGAAACATAGACTCGAATATTTACGCAGCGAATATTTACGCAGCGTAAAATGACATAGTATACTAGCACTACGGTTATCACTGAGAGCTTATATTGAAAGCAAGAGACTACTTTCCACTGGGAAAAGCGCATGGAGAGGCTTTTTGTAATAGAACCATAGAAACAGAGTGGCTGGTTGATAATATTACAGTTTGTAAGCACTCGCTTTTAATTGCACCGAGACGATTTGGAAAATCAAGTTTGGCAGAAAAGGCTATTGAGATATGTCATGTTCCGGTAGTAAGTTTAAACTTTAATACGTGCTCTGATGAGCATGATGTGGACTTTTTGATTAGGCAGGGCATTTGTCATTTGATTGGCAAAGCCATTGGGCCAATTGAAAAAAGCATAGAGACTATCAAAAATTTTGCACGTCATTTAATCCCTAAAATAAATATTGGGACAGAATATGCTCATTTAGAGCTAGCTGTCGGCACACAAAATAATCCCGCGGCTAACGTGCAAGAAACCCTTGGATTAATTGAAAAATTACTTGAAACTAAAAATCGACGCGCGATAGTATTGATGGACGAATTTCAAACGGTGGGATTGATTTCTAAAAGCAGCGGGGTAGAGGCCGCCATCAGAAATATGGCACAAGATATGCGGCATTTAGCGATTGTATTTTCCGGGAGTAATAGAAGTTTATTACGGTCTATGTTTGATGATCAACGTAGGCCACTTTACAAGATCTGTAGAAAACTTCACCTCGAACGCATATCTGCCGAACATTATGAAGCACATTTAAATAAATCAGCCAGGCTGGCTTGGGGACGTTTGCTGGAGGAAGATGTTTTCATGCGCATCATGCTCTTGTCAGAGCGGCATCCTTATTACGTGAATTATTTGTGTGACGTGCTATGGGCTAATAGCAAATGTATGCCGAAAATGATGGATGTAACAAATGCCTGGATTCAAGTTGTAGAAGAAGAGTACAGTGATGCCAATGCTGAGATAACACATCTTTCAATGGGGCAGAGAAAAGTATTGAAATTTGTTGCTAACAACTCTGGTGGAAATCTAATGTCAGCATCCTCAATCAGCACCATGGGCATGGCACTAAGCTCAGTCTCAAGCGCCATGACTGGGTTGGTTGAAAAAGACATTGTTGAAAAAAATGAAGCAGGCTATCAAATTATTAATCCTATCATAAAGCACTTACTACGTGAGCGATTAGATTTTTGAAAACTATTAGGGGCTGTTGACATTTGATCCCCCCCGACGCCGACGTGCCGCGGCTTGTCCGCGGCATCCAGGAGATGCTCATGTTAAGAACATATTTCTTCGTATAAATCGCACCATGTTGGATTCAACCCTTCAATTAAATTGAGTTTCCACTTC
>CAMBHM010000016.1 GCA_945867185.1 Legionella genomosp. 1 | reverse complement strand
CCCTTCAAACGCTGCGATCGAGGCAGTATTGATAACAATCCCTCGCTCTCCCGAAGCCTCTAACGGTTCCAATTGTGTCATCGCATAAGACACCGAGCTCATCACCTGAAAAGTGCCTAGCAAATTGATATCGATGATCCGCTGAAAAGCTTCAAACGACAGGGCAGAGGTCTTGCCGACCATTCGCTCTGCCGGGGCTATGCCTGCACAATTAATGCAAATCCTAGGAACCCCCATACGAGTAAGCGTGGTCGCAAGGGCCGCTTTTACAGAAGCAGCATCACTCACATCACAAGAGATAGCACTCTCTCCTAACGAAGCAGTTTCTTTATCCCAAACCATCACCTCCACCCCACGAGCCAACAGCGCTTCTCTTGTCGCCTTTCCAAGACCTGAAGCACCTCCCGTGATGATCGCACACTGTCCTTGTAACTCCATACTGTCTCTCACTGTTTTAAATAAGTTTGACTCAATGCTTTAAATGCGGGGGTTCCAGCTTGCTCGACCCACTCAAAAAAAACCATTTCTGCTGTGACCAATTGGACGCCGGCCTGCTTCATCCGCTTTAACCCATACCGATGATCCCCCTCATGACGACTACTGACTGCATTCACGACCACAAACACCTCTAAGCCCGCATCCTTCATATCCAACGCCGTTTGCAAGACACACACATGCGTCTCAATACCGGCTATCACCACTTGTGGTCTTTCTAAAGAGTGCCAATGCGCCGCAAAGGGCTGGTCCCGTTGGCAAGAGAAATGTACTTTATCTATTGTATGGGCTTTTGAAGTCCGCAAAGGCAGCACCGTTTGACCTAATCCTTTGGGATACTGCTCACTGATCACGATAGGAACGTGAAGCTCCTCTGCCAAACGCATCAACCAGGCGCACTGCGTGACCAACTGATCCGCTTGCATCACATAGGGTGTTAATTTCTCTTGCACATCCACCAACAAGAAACCAGAGGTGTCTTTGTTTAATAGCATCCCTTTCTCCTAAACCATGGCTAACAATACTGCCATTCAATAATATCCTTCTGGGAACTAACTGTTTTCCTAGAACATAAAGTCAGGTAATCTACACCACGCGACCAACAGATCGCAACTCAAGATAAAAAGGATCTTTCATGCTTAAAAAAATAGTCCTATCGTTACTATCAGGGATCCTTGTCTCTGTCAGTCTCTTATCCTACGCTGCCCCTTGGTTTACAGGGCCCCTGTTAGCCCCTGCAGGAAAAACCATTCCACTAGGACATGCTAACTTTGAAATGTATGGGTTTTTTACGAAAAACACCGGGGTTTTTGATCGCAGCGCCCTGATTGTCGATACCCCTGCGCTCAAGAGTAACCAGGCCAATCCCATCTTTTCTTATGGACTGACTGATCGCATTGATGCCCAATTGAGTGTACCCTATACCAAGAACTACAGCCAAGGACGAACTGGGCGGCACATTGGTGATAACTCCGTGATATTAGGCTATCAACTCATCACTGAAAAACCAGATACTTTCATCCCCTCTCTCAGAGTGACCATTCAAGAAATTTTTCCCATTGGCCGATTCGATGGTTTAAACCCAACAGACAAGGGCACCGGGGCCACCGGACTGGGTAGCTATCAAAGTGTTCTAAGCTTCAACTTTCAAAAACTAGCCCCGCTTGGAAAAGAATTCTATCTACGCGGCCGACTCTCGCTTGCTTATCTCTATGCCAACCGATTCGATATCGATGGCGCAAGCAGTTCCGGCGGAGGCATTAATGCCAGAGGATCCATTAATCCAGGTAACGTCATGACCGCTGATATCGCAGCCGAGCTCAGCGTCACACAGCATTGGGTTGCCGTCATGGAAGGGTATTACATCCATCGTCAAGCTGCCTCATTCAGAGGTCATCCCGGATTCGATGATGCCGGAAACTTGATTGAAATCTCACGTCCAGATGTATCTGAGTACAGCATCGCACCCGCTATTGAATATAATTTCAATGCCAACTATGGGATTATTTTAGGCACCTGGTTTGCTGTAAAAGGAAAAAACGCGCCTAATTTTCGCTCCACAGTCGTTGCCTTGAATGCATTTTGGTAAGGAGCGCGATCCTAACCAAACCACAATAGGCTTCTGATGAGAAACCGACTATGATAGCATCGCTCTTTTTCTAGGTTCAACAGGAGTGCCCCATCATGTGGTTCAATAACTTACTCGTCTATCCCTATGATCTCGATCTTTCAATAGATCTCGGGATCGTTTTATCCGAAGAGGCTTTAAAACCTTGTCCGCCCCATGCTCGCTTTATCTATGGATGGTTACCGGTGCTAGCCAATCAATGGGTGGATGAAACGGCAGACTATGCCTATTGTTGCATGGGAAAAGAAGAACGCATCCTCCCAAGAGGCGTGATTCATCGTCTGCTCACTGAGCGAATAGAGGCCATTGAGCTCCAGCAAGGCCGAACGGTACGTCGATCAGAAAGAGCACAGCTCGCAGAAGACTTAGAGTTTGAGCTGCTCCCCAAAGCCTTTTGTTTACAAAAACGGTTGCCCGCACTCTTTGACCCCATCAAAAAACGCTTGCTCATCAATACAGCAAGTCCCAATCAAGCCTCGCAAGTGACTGCACTGCTACGAAAATCAGTACCAACACTTCAATTAGAGCCCCTACAGCCCATAAAAAACATTCCCCTGCTGTTTTCACGCTGGATAAGCGACCCACACACTTTGCCCGCCTCCTTACAACTGGGATCCGATTGCCTTCTATTTTCCTTAGACGATGAAAGCAAACGGATGCATTGCAAAGGCTATGAATTACCCGCTGACGAAGTCCTTTCTTTACTCAGCCAAGGCCTGGTTGTCTCAGAAATATCCCTCATCTGGAACGAACACATTCAATTCACCCTGACTCACGAATTATCCTTCAAACGTATCAAATGTTTAGATCTTCTCACCGAGTCCTTCCATGAGCTGCACGAACACGAGGACGAAGCGCTAGAACAACAAGCCGCCTTGACGCTGCTTTCTTCTGAACTCCGTAAACTATTAGATGACGTATTAGGAATACTGACGGACACTAAGAGCTTGTCGAATTGTCCTTAAGGCGCACTATGATACGTGGCCTGATACACGGCCCGTGCCTCGTCAGCAGGACCCTGTAATCCCATCGCAAGATTAGCACGAACCATCAAGGCCAGTGCTGCTCTCGCACTGGGCGCTTGCGGATAAGTTTTCACTAAATATCCAGCCCGTTCCACAGCCGCCACATACATTTTTCGTTCATAATAATAATTGGCTGTATGTAATTCCCGTTTTGCAAACGCATTCCGTAAAAAAATCATCCGTTGCAAGGCATTCGGTTTATAGCGACTGTCAGGGAAACGTTGCACCAACGTTGCAAAATCAGAAAACGCTTGAGATTGCGTACCAGGATCACGCCATGATTCATCCATCGGCAGCACCGTTGCAAGGGCACCACGTGTTTGTTGAAAATTAGCCAACCCCTTCATGTAATAGGCGTAATCCACACGTTTTGCACGGGGATATAAATGAATGAATTGATCAGCTGTCGCCGCCGTAGAGGCATATTCGCCTTTTTGATAATAAGCATAAATCAAATCAAGCTCTGCTTGCTCAGCATAGTCATTGAAGGGATACATGGTTTCTAAAGCCTCTAAGCGTTTGATTGCCCCAGAATATTGCTCTTTTGCCATGGCCTGTTTCGACTCATCGTACAACTTCTCAGCAGTCCAACCCTCATACGGGTTGTGTTCATCCTCCTCTTTACTCCACCAGGTCTGGCAGCCTGATACCACTAAAAATAGACCAATCACCAAGGCAACTTTCCCTTGCTTTATTCCAAACTTCATCATAAAAACTCCAAAAAATAGGTTGCAACCTAAGGTCCATTATTATATATTTCGCCGTGGAGAGATGGCAGAGTGGTCGATTGCGGCGGTCTTGAAAACCGTTGAAGGGAAACCTTCCCAGGGTTCGAATCCCTGTCTCTCCGCCACCTTATAAGAACACCGTATTTCTCTTCACCACTTCATCAATTTCAATCAATTGCTCTAACAAAACCCTCATATTGTCCAATGGCCAACTGTTCGGGCCATCACTGAGTGATTTATCAGGATCAGGATGCGTTTCCATAAACAATCCAGAAATACCTGCAGCCACTGCAGCACGCGCTAATCCAGGAATAAACGCTCTATCGCCACCTGATACAGCGCCTCCTGCCCCAGGTAGTTGCACAGAATGCGTCGCATCATACACCACAGGGCACCCCGTCTCTCGCATGATTTTCAAGGATCGCAAATCAGACACTAAATTGTTATATCCAAAGGAGACACCCCGTTCACACACCATGATGTCCTCATTCCCAACCGCTTTGGCTTTTGCCACGACCTGCATCATATCGCCAGGAGCCAAAAACTGCCCCTTCTTGATGTTCACCGGCTTATTACACGCCGCCACACGCTGAATAAAATTGGTTTGTCGACATAAAAACGCAGGCGTCTGCAACACGTCCACCACACTCGCCACTTCAGATAAAGGCGTATCTTCATGCACGTCTGTCAGCACCGGCACCCCAATTTGCGACTTCACAGCTTCCAAAATTTGAAGCCCGCGTTCAACACCAGGCCCACGATAGCTCGTCGCCGATGAACGATTCGCTTTATCAAAAGAGGATTTATAAACAAACGATATAGACAAACCTAAGCACAACTCTTTTAAAAACCCCGCTGTATCCAATGCCATGGCTTCACTTTCAATCACACAGGGTCCTGCAATCAAAAATAAAGGAGAGGACAACCCCACCTCGAACCCACATAACTTCATAAAGCACCTTTTGTTTGATGATACAACCGAGCAGCCAACACAAATGCTTTAAACAGCGGATGGCTGTCTCTCGGTGTTGAAGTAAATTCCGGATGGAATTGGCAAGCAATAAAGAAAGGATGCGTAGACAGTTCTATCATCTCAACCAATTGCAGATCCGCCGAACGACCCGATATAATAAGGCCTTTTTGAATCAATGACTCCACAAACCGATTATTGACCTCATACCGATGGCGATGTCGTTCTACAACCTGAGACTTGCCATACACCTGACTGGCCAACGACGCAGGCTCCAACTGACACAATTGCGCGCCCAACCGCATGGTGCCTCCCAAATCACTGTGTTCATCCCGCTGATTGAGTTGACCCTCCTCGCTCATCCATTCACTGATAAGAGCAATCACGGGATACGACGTCTGCTTATCAAACTCTGTAGAATTCGCACCGAGCAATCCCAAGACATGCCGAGCAAATTCAATCACAGCCGTTTGTAATCCCAAACAAATCCCCAAAAATGGGATCTGATGTTCACGAGCATATTGAATCGCTTGTATTTTTCCTTCAATCCCTCGACGACCAAATCCACCAGGGATCAAGAGCGCGTCCACCCCTTCTAACAAAGTTGGGCCATGTTTTTCAATCAATTCAGCATCGATATACACAATATCAACGCGCGTCTCCGTATGAATCCCTGCATGCAATAAGGCTTCGTTGATAGATTTATACGCATCATTGAGTTCGGTATATTTTCCAACCATTCCCACACGAATCGTCATCGTTTGCACGGCTTGCGCATCCACCACTTGCTGCCACTCCGACAGATCTGCTGGTTTTAACGTCAAACCCAGTTTTTTAACAACGATCTCATCCAACCCTTGTTCATGCAGAATCATAGGGATCTGATAAATACTCTTAGCATCCTCAAGCGAAATGACCCCTTCTTTTTCCACGTTGGTGAATAAAGCAATTTTGGCCCTATCATGAAAGGACAACGGTTGAACGGAACGGCAAATCAGAATATCCGGCTGAATACCAATAGATCGTAATTCTTTTACTGAGTGCTGAGTGGGTTTCGTTTTGGTTTCACCAGACGTTGCAATATAAGGCACCAACGTCAAGTGAATAAACAACGTGCGCTGCGACCCCAACTCCATACGCATTTGCCGAATCGCTTCCAAAAATGGCAAGGATTCAATGTCGCCCACGGTTCCACCAATTTCAACCATGGCGACATCATAATTGTCCGCGCCCAATTTAATACAACGCTTGATTTCATTGGTGATATGCGGGATCACCTGCACGGTGCCGCCTAAATAGTCTCCACGACGCTCTTTTTTGATAACATTTTCATAAATTTTACCTGAAGTAAAATTATTGAGCTTGGTCATCGTGGTTCGAACAAACCGCTCATAATGACCCAAATCCAGATCGGTTTCAGCCCCATCCTGCGTCACAAACACTTCTCCATGCTGAAAAGGACTCATGGTGCCTGGATCAACATTGATGTAGGGATCAAGCTTAATCAACGTTACTCGAAGATCTCTTGCCTCCAAAATAGCTGCCAGTGAGGCTGCAGCAATCCCTTTTCCAAGAGAAGAAACCACTCCACCCGTAATGAAAATAAAATTGGTCATACAGTCGTCCTAATTCATCGCCAAAAAATGGCCTAATTTTTCTTTCTTGGTTTTCAAATAGGTTTGATTTTCATGTGTAGAAGGAATATTGACAGGGATACGCTCTGTCACACTCACCCCATACTTCGCCATGGCAGCCACTTTAGTAGGGTTATTGGTGAGCAATCGAACCGAAGAGATTCCCATCTGCTTTAAAATTTGATAGGCCACTGCATAATCTCTATCATCTATGGGCAAACCCAACTGGAGATTCGCCTCCACCGTGTCATATCCCTGCTCCTGCAACGCATAAGCCTTCACTTTGTTGGCAAGGCCTATCCCACGCCCTTCCTGTCTAAGATAAATGAGGATCCCACCTTCCTCTGAAATCAGCTGTAAAGAACGATCTAATTGCATTCCACAATCACATTTACTGGATCCAAACACATCCCCGGTGATACATTCTGAATGAATGCGTACCAATGGTGTGTCTGACAAGGGCGCTTTAACCAAAGAAAAATGCTCCGCCGCATCCATGCGATTCTGAAAAACAGTCATCACAAAATCCCCTCGTTGATGCAACGGGACCCTAGATGTAGCGACAACTTCAACCAAACATTCTGTACGTATTCGGTAGTCGATCAAATCTTTGATCATCACGATAGGAATACCATGCGTTTTTGAAAAAGCCACCAAGTCCTCTTGTCGACTCATCGTGCCATCTTCATTTAAAATTTCACAAATAACGGCTGCAGGGCTAAGTGTCGCAAGCTTCATGAGATCAACACTCCCTTCAGTTTGCCCTGCTCGCTCAAGCACCCCAGCTTCTCTCGCACGTAGCGGGAAAACATGCCCTGGTGAAATAAGATCAGTAGGTTTACTTTTTTCATCGATAGCCACTCGAATCGTAGTAGCGCGATCCCGTGCGGAAATACCTGTCGTTACACCCTTGGCTGCCTCAATGGATACCGTAAATGCAGTGCCAAATGGCGATCGATTGCAACTTGCCATCATGGGTAATCCCAGTCGATCAATGAACGCATCAGCCATGGGTAAGCAGATCAAACCCCGTCCAAATCTAGACATAAAATTAATAGCCTCCGGCGTTGCATAGTCAGCTGCAATCACCAGATCACCCTCGTTTTCACGATCCTCATCGTCTACTAAAATCACCATGCGCCCGGCTTGTAGTTCAGTAATCGCCTGCTCAATACTGGCAAAAATAACCGTCATTATACAACCTCACCCAACGTGCTCATAAAATCCAACTGATGCGCCACTATACGCGTCAGGTAATCAAATTCAACATTCACTCGTTGACCTTCAAGTGATCTTGAAAAAATGGTGTTCGTTAAGGTATGCGGCACCAACATCAGATAAACTTTATGCTCTACCACCCGATTAATGGTCAAGCTCACCCCATCTATAGTGATGCTCCCTTTCGGGAGTAAATACCGACACTCTGCAGGCAGAAACCCACCAATAACCATCTGAACGCAGTCCCCATAGGACACCACAGCATGCACTGATGCTGTGGTGTCCACATGTCCACTCACATAATGGCCACCAAAACGCGCCGTTGCTACCATCGCGCGCTCAATATTAACACAATCTCCAACAGAAAGGGTGGATAACGTTGTTAATTTGAGTGTTTCAGGCGATAGATCAAACGCAACCTGAAGCAGGTTATCGAGACTCGGCAATGCCGTCAGACAAACCCCATTCACAGCAATGCTCTCGCCTACTTGCAAGGGCTCCGTCAAAACAGTTTCAATCACCAAACGACTGCCTTCATCAAGAAACGTATGCGCTACCACCGATCCCAAGTGCTCAATCAAACCGGTGAACATGAAGACTCCATCCAATCCAATGACGCCATACAATTGTTTCTCATTGGGTGCCATGTGACAGACGCCCCCTGAAATAAGGCCGCATCATGATACGCTGAAAGTGCATTATCACCTAGCACCGTCGGTGTGAGGTATAGATACGTTTTCTGTACGCGTTTTTCTTGGTGCAGTGCTGTGAACAAGCACCCTCCTGCTTCAACCCAGACATCGTGATAACCCAATTGACCGAGATGTGCGATCACCTCGCTTAAATCCAGTAACCCATTTTTAGTGAGCGTGATGGGATAATAAGTACAACGTTCTGTTTGTTTTTCAATCCATCGCCCTGCCTCATGAAAAATATGGCAATGCAGAGCTGTCTGAAACACCTGAGCATGAGGAGACAAGGTCCCTTTCGTATCTAAAATAGCGAGCGGTTTGGGCGTCAAGATCCCGTCTATACGGGCGTTCAGTTGTGGATCGTCCTGATGGACTGTGCGCGCTGTTGTTAAAATGACATCGGTCCGTAATCGTTGCTGATGGGTAAAAACAGCACATGCATCATTAGAAAGCGGCACCCGCGCGCCAGACGCTCCAGCTATCTTCCCATCCAACGATTGCGCTAATTTCACCGTCACCCAAGGGGTGTTTGTCTTCAACCAATGCGTATAACTCTGATAAAAGGCATCAATTTCAGGCAATGGATAATGCAACACGTCAATGCCCTGATCACGTAATAATTGAGGCGTATCATTGGCGGACACCACAGGATTTGGATCACGATACGCATAAACCACCGTTTTAATACCCTTCTGAACAATATATTCCACACAAGGTGGGGTCTTGCCCCAATGATTACAGGGCTCAAGCGTCACGTAGAGCGTAGCCCCTCGTGCCACTTGCGATGAGACGCCCTCTAACACCAAACGCTCCGCATGCGGCGTACCCGCCCCCTGATGCCAGGCCTTGCCCAACACCGCCCCCTCAAAGACAAGCAACGCACCCACACTGGGATTAGGCGCACAGCGCCCACGCCCCAGCCATGCTTCCTCTAAGGCCGCGAGCAACCATTGTTCGTGCATCATTTAAACACCTTTACAGATCCTCGGCACATCATTTTTCCAAAAAATAGGCTTCGTCAACGTGACGGCGATCTTTTTTTTATTCATCGCATGAGAATATCAGGATTTATCATTCATTAACAGATCACATTGGTCTTTATGGGTTCATCATAATGGTGCGATGTCAAATACTTATTTTCACTTCCACACCACAAGTGTTTTTTTCTAAAATAAACTATAATAAAAAAATAAACATCTATCGTTGAGACTACGCATGAGCGCACCATTGACCAAAAAACCAAGAACAGAGCCTGAAAAAGTGGGCATTTTTATGAAATTGTTGTCCTGGTTTCTGAATTTATTCGGCGTTTCGTTAGGGGGCGGGGGAGTGCCCTTAGATGATCACTTTCTCAAAGAAAACCGCGGACTCGTAAAAGCAAAAGCCACCGAGATGGCCGCCCATCCATTAGCAAGCACCCTGATTTCGATGGGGCTCAAGATTCCGAGTACCGTACAATTAGTACAAGATCATTTGAGAGCCAATCCAGAATTGGCTCAATTAGCCAAGGAGGTCATCAATGAAAATTCTACATTGCGAGACACCCTTTCTAAAAATAAAGGGTTTTTAGAAGCCTTTCCTGATGTTGTAAAACCCTCCCGAGAGGCAAGAAAAGATACCACCGGTCTGGACACAGAGCTTGCTCTGTTCCCTCGAGAACTCGTCGCAGAAGTGACAGCCACTACCCCCCCAATGGGAACAGGACCTGATTCACCGACAAGAGCCCCTGAGCAAACCTATAGTCCAGACTAGTGCACTAACCAATGAAGGTCAGCATGAACCGTGTACAGCAACTTCAATGCTTACTGATTTGCCTGCTCATACTGAGTGGCTTGATATCCCCTGCCCTTGCCTTTTCCCCTTATTCCTCACGTGAACTAGAGCAGTTAGAAAAAGAATTTATTCAACAGATCAACCAAGCAGGCAATGTTATCCGCGATCCCTTGGCAAGCCAATATATCAATCATTTGGCTGAACTGTTAGCACGGAACGGACAATTACCTACCCCTTATTTTTTCATTGTCAACTCCCGAGAAATCAATGCTTTCGCTGGGCCTGGTGGTTATATTGGCGTCAACTCTCAGCTCATTTTAACCACCACAACAGAGAGCGAACTCGCAGCAGTCATGGCCCATGAAATGGCCCACGTGCGATTGAACCATCTTTATCGTTTGATAGAACATGAAAAACAAATGCGTATTCCGATGTTAGCAAGCGTGCTCGCCTCCATTGCGCTTGGAATCATTAATCCTACCTTAGGGAGCGGTGCATTGATGGCCTCTCTCACAGGATTTGCGCAAGACAACATCAATTTTGTGCGATCCAATGAAAAAGAAGCTGATCGCATTGGCATTGCTATGCTCATCAAATCCGGCCTTGACCCACGTGGCATGGCCCATTTTTTTAAAAAAATGCAAGACAATGCACGTTATTATTACACGGCCAATATCCCTGCCATTTTACGTACTCACCCACTCGATGACGATCGGATTGCTGAGGCTGAAAACCGCAGTGCATCCCTGGTTAAAACAGCCCACACCGACAGCCTAGATTATCGACTCTTTAAAGAGCTCATCCGCACACTCAGCACAGAAAATGACAAACAATTACTTGATTTTTATCATCACGGCTGTCTAAAAAATAACTCAGCCCTTGCCTGCCAATATGGGCAAGTTTTGACAGAGCTCAGCCTCAATCAATACCAAGCGGCAAACGCAACGCTATCCCCCTTACTTGCACAGGATCCTGATAATCTCTTTTTTGTCATTGCAAAAGCAGAAACGGATTTAGGTCTGAAACACTTTGACGCTGCAACAACGCGACTCAACCATTTAGAAAAGAATTATCCCGACAATTATGCTGCCATCTTGAGTTATGCTGACAGTTTGATAGCAGCCAATCACCCTAATGAAGCGGTAGCTCAATTACTAAAAGGCACGCGACAATTTAAAAATGATCTCCCACTCTGCCTACAACTTGCACGCGCCCAATCAGAAAACCACCAAAAAGGAGCTGCATACTTCACAAAAGCACAATGCGAGCTACTCCAAGGCCGAAAAAAAGAGGCCCTTAGACTTCTTTCTTTCGCACAAAAAATAGTTAAAAACGATCGGTTATTACAGGCGCGTATTTCAGCTAAAATGGAAGAGATCACTTACTTAATGGATGACAGTTAAAGTCCTTCTACCGCGGACAGCAAATGACCTCATCCTCACTAAGCGAGGCGCCCCAATCCTCCTCTTCCCTCACTTCAAGCGAGGTGCCATTCTGAAACGCTGAAAACAACTCTATTGGCAACAACTCTCTGAGCATCGGATAACCCCCTGGTTTTTCTACAACCCTTTGAAATATCGTGCATTCAAAACAGGAGGTATTCAATATGGATGTGATCTGTTCTTGAGTGAGGGCCTGCACTATTGTTTTAAATCCCAATGGATGATCTGAGATTGCTTCAAGTAAAAGATCTGAAGTAATCAACATCAATTCTAAATCGGGGTAAAACGGTAAAATCGCTGCTAACAAGGTTGGCTGTGGCAATAACCACGACAACAATGATTTTTTAGATAATTGACGCGCTGCAGCCTCAAGTGACTCAAACAATACCTGTCTTCTTTCCTCCGAATCACTCGATAATCGTCGTTGAATCCATGTCACATTCCCATATAACACCACATTTTCAAAAAAATCATCCGGTACTGTTGTTCTGGAATAAAAGGGCGCTTTCTGCAGCTCCGTCTCAATTGCCTCTTGTAAGCTCTGATGCGATTCACGCGCCAAACACTCCATTAAAGTTCTAGATTGTGCACGTTGCCGTTCTTCTACTGAATAAGTGGGATTATGTGGATGCATCACATAAAGACAGTCCCTCAACGGTGTGCCCCGTTGAAATTGCTCGCGTAAAATAAGACTGTGCAGCTCATAGTTCGTCTTAGGACCACAAGGCGTCACCTGCAATTGTTGTAACATCACAATGGTTTGTTTATGCCGACTATAGTGATCATACAGCGTCCCATACTCCTCCTTCCCAAACGGTACTTGCTGCGCAAGCATCACCAGCTCTTTTTGAATCAGGATCAGGGCATTTTTAGATAATAACGCGGTTTCGGTATGCATTCGCATACTTTGAGCTAACAAGGCAAGTTCATCTGTCAGTAATTCTGGATTGAGTAACAATCGCTCTAATAATAACTGATGGAGGCGAGTTTTATGGATAGATAACAGTGGTTCTGAAACAAGGGAGGCCGCATATTTGAAATCTTGACTGCTAATGGGATCACGAAGGAAGTCCACGAGATCCATTTTTTCAAGCAAGACAGGATTAACCGCCAATATAATCCAATATAATCCAGGTCTTAATAAATGCGTCAGTTGCTCTTCGGTCAACATCCTACTCAACCCATCAAACAAAGCGCCCCTTACTTCTTCGGGCACCTTTGTTGCCAGATCTTTAAAAAGTGCTTCAAAGGATTGCAGAGACATATCCTGTAATACACTCATAATGAAAGGCTGATATGCGGCGTCGTTAAGGCCTAGATAAAGTAAATTGATAAAAAAATCTTCTCCAAAAAATTGGTATAAATGACGAAGATTTTCTTCTATGCCTGTACAAGAAAACGATGATTCCGGCAACGTTTGGGAGATCAGATCCGTAGCAACAACCCCAGACACAGAAAACGTTTCAAAATAGCTCCCTGTTTGTCCCTCACATTCTGCGCTTAAACATGGAATGATACTTAATAAATCCTGAAGTTGTGCATGCCTCTCTGCAGCCAATAAGGTATAGGCTGTTCTCACCACCTCCATATCGGTACAATTCTCAATAAAAAATCGATGTAATAAGCGGGATTGGATCATCTCCTCAGCCGCTACTCCCTGCTCAAGCAAGCTTATCATTAAGCCTGCAAATTCTACTGGTTTATCTATGCTGATACTGATTAGAAAATGTAAGGGATCCCGCTCATAACAAAGTGCCTCATTCCAGAAATCAGCCCAATCCCGAACGGTTGCGCCCTTACAATCAGCAAGCACCAATCCTATCGTTGATGCCCCTGATGCCTTAAAAACTGCAATGG
>CAMBHM010000015.1 GCA_945867185.1 Legionella genomosp. 1 | reverse complement strand
ATCCTCAGATAGAACGCAGGCAGGTGCGATACGCATCTTTCAGGTGATTTAAAAAATCGTTGCTATACTTGTTAGTAAGATCGTTTGAATGACTGGGGTGGATGGATGCGCGTCGACAAATTGCACAAAATAGCCGCACGGTATTATTGCGGGATGACCCACGGAATACCTCCGAAGAAGATGACTCTGCTTACAGAAAGGCCCAATTTGATTGTTGAGGAAACAGACTATTATCCAGCTTTTTGTAAGGTCGTAGAGCAAATTGAAGCGGTTCGTAGGGCGGGGAGTGATCTGGAAGACCGTGATCAGGGCGTTATGGCTAATCTCCGTAGGGACAGCAACAGCATCCCGCAAGAAATAAATATAGGTATGATGTTATTGGAGGGTAAGGAGCAATACCCGGAGCTATTTAAACATCCTGTGTCGCGCGATCCTGATCCCATCCCAGCCCCTACACCTACACTGGAGTCCAACACCCCACTCCCCATCAGCGCTTTATACGCAACGGCACATTTAGGCCTACGCGAAAAATTCGCCAAAGGGATTTTAACGAAAGAAGAGCCCCTTACAGAACGAGATATGCGGCGGATGTTGGAGTTGACGGAGGCGAACAAGACGGCACAGATCGTCGCATTTCAGACAGACGCCCTAAGTCGAGTTGTGCAGGCTGAGATCGCTAAAAGACCTGCGGGCCCTTACATCATACCGTTGCTATTGAATGCGGGGCTCAAAACGGGCTCAACAGAGACGCATTGGATGTCCGCCACGATCACAGTTCACCCACTAACTCGCAAGGTTTCTTATTGTCTTCGTGACAATGCTGAGCTGAACGAAGAGACGAAAGCTGAATATCGAAGGAGGATGGTGTTATCTTTACCTGAGTCTTGGTCCTTGAGTGGGGAGAACTCTCTTACTGGTGAAACCACTCATACAAGTTATCAGGCCCTTCGTACGGTTATTGAAGAATCGATACCAGCGGCCCGACGAAATGCTGTGGCAATGTCTTATTGCGCGCCCTCTGTGGAGTCGTTGCGCGAGAACTTATACCAAGCACAGTTGTGCTCCTTGACACTGGAAGGGAGTACCTATCTAGCATTAAACAACGTACAGCGCACGTTTTTCGAGGCGGCTTCTCCGCATAGGGTGAAGACAGATTGTCTGAGGCAGTATTTAGCTTCTAGTGCTCCTGTGGTGAGCGCTACTTCGGAGGCTCTTGTTCCGCTCAGTATTGGGGAGGCGTTGTCTACAATAAAGTCTGATACGGTCGCATTGACCTATCCAGCTGCGCCAGATCTAGGATTAACAGCGCCCACTTATGAGTTGTTTTTTGCTCATTTTCAGAAAAAAACAACCACATTAGGGCGTAAGACGTTGCCATTATTAACATTGTCTCCTTGTACCGAGGCGGCGTTGGATGGCCTGAATGCGTATTGTGTACGGCAAGCGCCTTTGAGTATTGACACCCTGACGTTGACCCTCCCGCAGAGAACCCCTGCCTTGATTCAAAAATTAAAATGGGCTTTGCTCAATGTATCCAACAGTGGGGTGGGGCAGGTTGTATTGACCGATGCGTTAGAGATGAGCGAATCAGACTGGTCTGAAATCAAAGAATTTGTGGTGAATACGTCGAATATCACGGTTAAAGTAACCTTACCTGATGCGTTTGTGAAGTCCAATATACAACGAGAGATAGATGAGGCGGTTTCCGATCATCAGCGTTTAAGAGCGGCACAGTCTTTAGAGGAGACAGCCGTTATAGCTCCTCCAACGGTAGTAGCTGGAAAGCGTACTCGAGTCAGACGGGATGCCAGTAAACAAGTTAACCGTGATGTAGAAATGCAAGTTGCTGCGGCGACTGATGAGCAAGAAGAGGTTGCACAAGCGGCTGAGGTGGCATTGGTGAGAGAATCAGGTGGGGCGCTGTCTGCCGTGGAGGGGATCTCGTTTGCTGATGCTGTTGGATCATATCAGGGTCTTATTAGCAAAACAGAGCTGCATGCTTATTGGGGATCGTGGACGAATCAACAATCTGTTGGGGAGGGGGTTAGGCCTATTGCTAAACCACCTTATAGCCTGTTAAGCAAAGCGGCTGTTGACTACTTGTTGTTGAATCATCGGATGTTTCAAGAAGGGCTCCATCCTGATCAGTTGCCAGCAGGGTTTGTGATAGCAGTCAATGCAGCAGGTGACGGCGTGCTTCATTATGACAAGACGATCCACCATGAAGTAACACTTGCCCCGCGGGTGGTCCAGGCGCCGGTTAAGAAACCAGTATCAGCGGGGTTGATGCGGCAACTGTTAGCAAAATTAGAGAGTGGGAACACTCGAGATGGGCTGGTGCTTGAGATCAAAGAGGCCTTATTGAAAGATCCTTATGATCAACAATCCGTAGAGAGGTTTAGACACCATTTGCCAGCACTGCTTCATTTTAATGAGGGGGAGCTTCAGGCGATAATCCATTTTTGCAAGGAGGGAGCTACGTTCAAGGCTGATCGGTTTGATTTCATCCTATTGAACCATCGGCGGCTCCATGAGATTTACAAGGGAGATACAACCGTAGAGCAACCATACGCAGATAAGGCCTTGATCGGTGAGAAGGCCGCCATCATAACCCTTTCAAAAACACTGTCCGGAGTGGACCGCCCTGCCACCCCTTCGTGGATCACCTGCATTGTAGAGGTTGGGTTGCGTGACACAGTAACTGGATGGCAAACAACCTACGCGCTCTCGCACAAACAAATGGATGGCGTGTTACAGGTTTTCGCAGAGTATGGTGAACCGGGATTGCAGAAGCTTGATAAGCTATGGCGTGCTGTGGATCAAAGCGTGTTAAAGGAGGTGTTGTCAACGCTGTATCAAAAGGCGGACACATTCACGCCCATGATAAGTGATCCCAAGATAGAACAGGCCATGAAATCTTTACAAGCACTGAGTCAGAATGAAAACGCCTATGCTTGGTGGAAGGCGTTATTAGCACAACATGCAACGGCAGTGGGTCTCGATGATCTGCCTGCCTTGGTGGAGACTTTTCTAGCGTTTAAACAGCAGGTAGAAAGGTTAGGATTGTCATTTTATCAGCCCGTCTCGTTCACGGATGTAAAGAGTATGCCTGTGGCTCTAGGCCGGATGTTGTCGATAGTCACACACGCTTCGCGGATAGATCAAGCAGCGCAATGGCAGTGTTTAGCGGGTGTGTCTTTAAAGGCTACTGGAGCGATAAGAGCCTTTGATAGGCTTGCTTTTAAGACTCTCTGTGGGTTTGTGGTGCCTGAGATGAGGGTTGATCTTGCTCATTATGAGCTGCAAGGAAATAAACTTCACAGTGGATATTTACCTAAATCAGCTTGGCGTGAGATATCAAAAACAAGGGATTTGGAGGCAGCACAACAAGCATTTTATCGATTTGTAGCACATCAATCAGATCGGTTGTCGTTGTCTTTTTATCAGAGGATGGATCAAACGATTAGAGAAGCGAGCGCGTTAACGGATGAGCAGAAAAAATCCTTGTACGCGCTTTTGGCGGCAGGTACTACGGGAGCGCTCAACACCAATCCATCCTTCGTTACGGAAGGGGAGACAATAGCTGCATTTAGTAGTCTAGTGTCTTCATTAGACGGGCTCAGTATGAGTTTCGCGATTAGAGTTCCAATAGCTGCTTCTGCCCTCCCTGGGGTAACTGCAGAACATTCTATAAGAGATAATGTGCTGAAAGTATTTTTTAAATTACCCACGCAACCCCCTCTATTTATGTTGAACCATCTGTGGAGAATCAGCTCGAGCATGTTAACGCGTTACGATCTAGTGGCCGTAAAAGAGGAGGCTAAACGGTTCAGATACCTCTCTCAGGCCGTCATCAGTATGGTAAATCCTGACTATGGGGATGCTTTGTTCCGAGGGATGCGATTTTACAAAGACGTGAGTTATCAGGAGCGTCCTGGGGAAACGTCTATTTTCTTCCGACATTTGGAGGTGGCTCGCGTATTAGATTCCCCGCAAAATAACTGGGTTTTGTTAAAGATGAGTCGTGATCCAACTAGAATGCCAGTATTGGAAGTGTGGGAAAAATTAGGGTCTCAAGAGGGTGTCATTGAATACGATCGAAAGTTATTTCATGTGACACAAAACGAGTGTAAGGAGATCCTCAATTTAAATAAGGAGGAATTCAATCATGATAATGAAAAAATATATGAAGATCTTAAAAATTTATTAGGGGAATTGCCAGAAGACATACCCAGGAGGGCTTCTCAATTAGAGAAAAATTTAATTTTAGAGAAAGCAAAATCAATAAGTAGCGAGGTGCCCTATAATTATATCACCACCCACTTACTTCCTTTGATCAGTCATTTCGGGTTAGCTGAGGGTAAGTCAATCGACAATGTGCGTCATGCGCAGGCCCTTCGTGCAGCGTATGAGGCAATACCACTTCGGATTGGCAGTGGTGATGTTGTTCTTGGATTACAAACTTTAGAAAAAATGAATACGAGAGGCACTCCTCCGGTCAATTATGAACGCTTGCTTGCTTTTATAAGCGATCCTGCTTGGCTACTACCAGAGCATTCTCCAGATCACAGGAGTATAGTGGAGCGTCATTTCAAAAATAATTTTTCTGACGGATTCTTTGCACCCAAAGCCGCAGCAGTCAGTGCAGCGATAGATCTTAGTCCCTTTAAAGAGTCGGATCGCCCGAGAGTGCAAGCAATCCTCAGTCAAGCGACTGCTAAACAGCCCGGTATCGATCAAAAAGCCCTTGCAAAGACACTCAGTCAGATCATCAGAGGACTGTCAAAGAGTGAAGGGAGCGTATTATTGGCGCGATTGGAAGCGCTGTCAGCCCTTCCTGAGACGAATGGAGAGACCTTCAATGCCTTGATCCTAGTGCTTCAAAAACCCAATGCCCCGGGGGACTGCCTGTTTTTCTTGAGCCAAGCCGATAAGGTTACGCCAGCAGTCCCAGCACTTGTTAAAAAAACAGCGTATTACTTGAACACAATCGTGCCTGAGATAAAACGGGTACGCATGGGAGAAGTCGTCAGTAAGCGAGAGACCAGGCATCTGGCCATTGATTTGTTGTTGGCGATGGAGGGTGATGAGATTGCTAGGCCTTATAATAATCTGCATGAGCAGTTTATGCCTGCATTTTTATTGAATAACTTGATGGGAGTGGAAGATCTTGATGCTCAGAAAAAAATGGTAATAGCATTTCAGGCGTCCTACCCGGATTTTTTAGAAGGCATGGTATCGACTTACAAACAAAGTCTTGAAGACCGCGACTCATTTATAGTCAATCAATCCAGAAATAAAAAAGATGCTAAAAAAAACCAGGCCGTTATTTTAGAGTTTGATCGGAGTTTGACGAGTACTAAGGATTTAATAGTAGAGCAATGCGGTAGTGTTCTAGAGAAGGCCACATTCATCCCGACTTTTTTTGAACTTTTAAAAACCATCCATCGCGTTGCTGAGCAATACCCTGGAGACAAAAACACCATTATCGCCTTTTTACAACATTTCTTAAGTCACCCACCACAAAGAGAGGGTTTAGATCAACTTACCTATGCATGGCAGAATTTGCACGTGTTGGAGGAGGCGCTGAAAGGGGTAGACAATGCGGATATCGTTCGCTCATTATGTGAACATTTTAAAAGTCAAGAAGCACCTCATCGGCCTGAGGATTTATTGGTGTTTCTTCAAAGTAATGAGTATAAGAACGCGAGCGAAGCAGATCGAAAGTTAAGTTTACGTATTCTCACCGCCCTCTTGAATAATGGCAAGCCCTGTCCTTTGGAGGGTCTACAAGACACGATAAAATTTTTAACCGATTTGCCTGAGCAAGAGCAAGAGCAGGTTAGGGGTGCATTGGAAATCTGTTATCGTGCTTCACCATACCCTACTCTCAGTGAGTTTGTAAATTGGCTAAAAGAGCTTCCAGAAGGAAGAGATCTCACTCAGTACATTCAGGACAAGTATCTTAAGTTTGATAAATCCCCTTGCGCGCGAGAGCCAGACAATGGTTTCCATCTGGGGGAAGCCAGAAAAAAAACGGGACTAGAACTCTCAGAGAATACGGATCACATCCATGGAAAAACGTATGATGAGGCAACGTTACTACGTATTCAAAGAGAGGTGGAGGAGGCCCGTACACTGCCTACCTCAGCGATCAACGCTCAACTTCAAGCCTATCGTAAGAACCCCGCCGAGGTAGACAATGAAAAATTGCTAGCCCTTGCGGCTGAATTACTATATCGCACCAAAGGCTTACCAGCTGAAAAGGGGCAAGCGGGTCGTTCGTTTGAAATCAATACCACGCAATACCTGGCTATCCATGCCATGTTGACATCTGGTTTGCATGTTACCAGTCAAATCGGTACGGGTGAGGGGAAATCGCGGATCATGATGTTGATGAATGTTTGTCAATATGCGAAAGGAAAAACCGTTGATTTTGTCACCTCAGACATGGAACTCGCAACCCGCGATTATTTGGAGTACAAATCGTTATTCGACGCCCTCGGTGCCCCGATCAATTTGATTCACCAGCACTCGCCTGTAAGCGATTATCGACTAGACGGTATTAATTTTTCCGATGCAGCCAATCTGAGCCTTTTTAGAAACAAAGCCCGCAGTGAAGGCAAGGGAGAGCAGGTGATTGCCGCGCCTACTAAACGGGCCTTGATGTTGGATGAAGCGGACAGGACATACTTTGATTCGGCTAATATACGATATAACTATTCAGCCATGGCCGATCAAGCGTTGGCTGCGATGCCATGGGTGTATGAGGCGATGGTGGCATTTTGTGATGGTCAAGACTTTCAGAATGAGGGTCTTTCGTATTACACCGATAAGGATACATTTAACACCTTGTTTAGAGACTCTGTTCGGCTGTTGCCTAATCCTGAGGAAAAATTAAGGCAGCTTGCATCGGTGTCAGATGCACAACTAGAAGCCTGGCAGGATGCTGCGGTCGCTGCGTTTGAGTTGAAGCTTGATGAGGATTTTGTGATCCAAGGATCAGTTGAAATCAGCACGCGAAGCG
Source organism: Legionella genomosp. 1 (assembly GCA_945867185.1). Lineage (GTDB taxonomy): Bacteria > Pseudomonadota > Gammaproteobacteria > Legionellales > Legionellaceae > CAMBHM01. The sequence goes on along the minus strand of CAMBHM010000015.1, from coordinate 6,752 downwards.
GGCCGAAAATGGTCAGTGAGGCGCGTTTATTAGATGCTTCTGGTCGAGAAGATCAAGGCTCCAAGTTTTCTTTTGGGGTGCATCAATGTTTGCATGCACGATTGAATCGAATCAAAGCAGGAGAGGCGAAAGAGAAGGTTGATTCGGCATTGCAAGCTAAATTAAAGGAGTCTCCAAATGATTTTTATATCGAGACAGAAAAACAAATCATTTATTCTTCGAACAGTCATACCTTGGTCTCAGACTACGATGAAAGTGCCCTGTGTGCAGTGACGGGGACGATGGGATCGATTCAAGAACAAGAGGCTAAAAAAGCATTTGCGCCGAGTGCCTCCAGGGCTGCCATGATGAACTTCATCACTGTACCAAGACATGCCGGATTGTATCGTGACGATCGCCCAACCCTTGTCTTGGAGACTGACGAGGCTCGGGATCAGTTTCTCATTGATGAAATAAAGGTAGCTATTGCTAATCGTCAGCCGGTTGCGATTATGTGCGAGCATCATCGAGCGAGTGACGCGTTGATGAAAAAACTACAGGGGGCTTTTCCAGACTATGCGAATTTGATGCGGTTGCATGCACAAAGTGGACTGGAGACAGAACGAGGGCATATTAAGGGACGAGCGGGGCGGCCTGGTGTGATCACGCTGTCCACAGGGATGATTGGCCGAGGAACGGATATTCGGTTGCAAGAGGAGAATAACCGTGGTTTGAAGATGCTAGTCAGCGGTTTTATTCCCAAAAAGCGTGATTTAGAACAGTATTTTGGGCGATCAGGTCGCATGGGTAATCCAGGGGACGCGCGTTTGGTTTTATCTAAGGATGATGCTAGACGTGTAGTTGGTGAAGACTTGGATGAAGACTTTGAGATTGCCGTAGAAACGTATATTGAAAATCAACAAGCTGTGATGAATCATGAGACACTGGTCGATAACTTATTATTCAATACGGTGTCAGCCTTCAGGCTGGCGTTGACCAATCAATTTTTTGATGAGGCTTATAAAAAGATACCTCCAGCGGGTCAACCCAAAGCCCTTGAGGCCTGGCAGGGATTTTTTGCAGCAACCGATAGGGCTTGGGCGGATAGGAAAACTGTATTAAAGGCCATGGACTACACCCAGTTGAGCCTGACCGATATAAATAAAGAGCTGTTGTCTTACCATACTGTTGTGGGATTCAAATGGGCACACTTGTCTAGTACTTTGGTTCAACTCGGGGGCGTAGCGTTGTCTACAGAGATAGCTCCGCTGGCTTTGGCGCCCTCTAAAGCCAAGCTATTGGAAGCACCAGAGACAAAACCACTCACCATTCCTATTGTGAAGCCGAAAGACGCCACAGATATCGCTTACAGAGGCAAGGCCTATGTTATAAGAGGAGGTGGGCGAGGAGATCTGTGGCCAATAATGGTGGCGTTATGTCGTTTTCTGAAGCAGGATCAAATCGGTTGTTTGGATTTCATCTGTGCACTGTTTTCTGATAAAAAACTAATACAGTTGATGGAGACTATGAAACCACCACGGATAGAGGAGCCTTCCTCATCACCGAACGATGACCGTCTGCCAGGAGGAGGCTTTCAGAAATAGTAGGTTGGACCTTGGCCTAACAACAGAGGATTCATTGATGAATACTAATAAGGAGTATGAATGATGTCATTCTTCATCGCGAAGGGCGCATTGAAAGAGTTGCAAGAGAGAATCAAAACCTTGGCAACGGAGAATAAGCCAGCCGAGTTGTTACCCTTGTTATTAGGGACGGTTTTCTACCCGCTTGCCTTAGAGTCTGCCGCAAAAGCCGGACATACCAAATTGGTGAGTGATCTGCTCTTAGAATTGGGCGTGACCCTTGCAAGCGATCACTTCTCCGAGTCAGACATGGCATTGTTAAACAGTGCGTTATTAGGCTATGCAGCGGGGCTTCATTTTGAAAAAGTGGGTGAATTGGTAAAAAAAGGAGCGAACATAGGGCACGGTCTGAATGCATTGATCTCAGCGGGTGAAGTGACACCTAAGCATGCGCGGGAGTTGATAGCCGTTGCGGGCGAAGCCGCTTCTTCGCTAGAGTCTCAAATAAGTATACTTTATGGCAAGGCTTTTCTTACCCCAGGGTACTCGATCGGAGGAAAATAACACGCTTTTGAGCGTTCTCAAGAGATCCTACCGCTATGTTGATGAACTATTGTTTTATTCGAATTTATAAATAGACTTCGCATCCTCAAGGGGTACCTCGTCTGGACTGCTGCTTTGAGAGCGCCAATCAGCAACCATGTTTCGTAAATAGGTGAGCAATTTATCCAACAACGTTCTCTTATCGAAGCGCTCAGCTACTTTAGAACTTGGGCAATCAACTTCGAGATCGAGAAGAAGAATGTCTCCAATAGCTAGTTGACTTCGCCATTTAGATCCCCTTTTTGCTTATATAATGTATAATTATAGCAGATCCATCCAGGGTTACACTTCACTATTCAATAATAGGATCCTATGCAAACACCCCACTCTGTTCCCCACTTGACTACCGCACACGCAGGGCCTCTTCATCCATTGGAAACACGGATTTTAACGCATGTCGCCCCTATTGAAGCGTGGTTTCGGGCGCGCTTTCAAGAGACGCCGCCACCAATTACGTCCTCCGTTGATTTGCGCCATGCGGGGTTTAAGTTAGCACCGGTGGATACCAATTTATTTCCAGCTGGGTTTAATAATCTGAATCCCGATTTTTTACCCCTGTGTGTGCAAGCTGCTCAAGCCGCATTGATGGAGTACTTTCCTCGTTGTCTCACCATTTTGTTGATTCCAGAAAGTCATACCCGTAATCTTTTTTATTTACAAAGCCTCTCGGTGTTGCAAAATATTTTCATGAAAGCTGGATTTGTGGTTCGAGTGGGCAGTTTGGATCCAACTATCATTGTGCCGACCGAATTAACTACGGCAGATGGGGGACGTATTCTGATAGAGCCCCTACAACGTATAGGATCACGCTTGGAGTTGTCTGGATTTAAACCTTGTTTTGTGTTGTTGAATAATGATCTTTCAGCAGGCATACCCCCTCTGCTAAAAGGCCTGGATCAACGTGTGGCCCCCCCGATTCAACTTGGATGGGTCTCTCGGTTAAAATCCAGTCATTTCCACCATTATGCAACGGTTGTCGAAGAATTTGCTCTATTGGTAGGCTTGGATCCCTGGGTGATCAATCCATTGTTCAGTGCTGTGGACGGGGTGGATTTCATGGCGCAAACAGGGGTTGAGGCGTTGGCAGCAGAAGTGGATCGATTGCTTGCTCTCATTCGCCTTCGATATGAAGCACATGGATTAAAAGAGATCCCCTTTGTGGCTGTCAAAGCGGACAATGGCACCTATGGGATGAGTGTGATGATGGTGCAGGAGGGCGCACAGTTGTTGCAGTTAAATCGTAAACAACGTACTCGGATGTCGGCAAGCAAAGGGAGTCAGACGGTCGACAGAGTGCTTATTCAAGAAGGCGTTTATAGTTTTGAGACCATGCCAGATGGGGCGGTGGCGGAGCCGGTGGTGTATATGATTGGGCAATTTGTGGTGGGTGGATTCTATCGGGTACATCAAGGACGTGGGCAGAATGAGAATTTGAATGCACCCGGTATGCATTTTGAGCCGCTGGCGTTTCAAAAAGCTTGCAATATGCCTTGTGAACAAGTGGATGTCTCCAATCGATTTTATGTGTATGGGGTGATTGCGCGTCTTGCAGCACTTGCTGCTGCAAGAGAAATGGCAGCGCTGGGAGAAACCTCATGAAACTCGCGGTATTGATGGATCCCTTGCATACTTTAAAGCCTAAAAAAGACACCACAATCGCTCTATTAAAACGTGCTGCAGCGTTGGGTTGGGAGTGCGTTTATTTTACGCTTCAAGATCTGTTTTGTCGGGATGGTCATGCGTTTGCACGCATGAATGCTAGTCGCATTGGGGAGGAGACGACTTCCGATTGGGCAGCTGTTACCCCACTTGGCGATTGTCCACTATCGTCGTTTGATGTGATTTTAATGCGCAAAGATCCGCCGTTTGATATGGCCTATATTTATGCTACCTATGCACTCGAACTCGCTGAACAGGAAGGGGTGCTTATCGCCAATAAACCTCAGAGCCTACGGGATGCCAACGAAAAATTTTTTACGCTCATGGTTCCGCAATGTTGCCCGCCTACCTTGGTTAGCAGTGATAAAGAGCGTCTGCGTGCATTTTGGACCACCCATCAAAATGTGATCTTCAAACCGTTAGATGGCATGGGCGGGCATTCGGTGTTCCATGTTGATGAAACAGGGCGCAACCTATCAGTCATTTTGGATCTCTTAACGCATGAGGCGCATCTCCCCATCATGGCGCAATGTTATATTCCAGAAATAAGTACCTTGGGCGATAAACGAATTTTGTTGATAGAGGGTAAGCCCGTGCCTTATGCGTTGGCAAGAATGCCAGCGCCTGGTGAGTTGCGTGGCAATCTGGCCGCAGGTGCAAGTGGAAAAGTAGTTGCAATCACTGAACGTGATCGCTGGATTTGTCAGGAGCTAGCGCCTTTGTTGCGAGCCAAAGGGTTATATTTTGTAGGCATTGATGTGATCGGGGACTATCTCACTGAAATCAATGTCACTAGCCCCACCTGTCTTCGTGAAATCGAGAAAGAGACGGGGCTTGATATTGCAGGGGATTATTTACAGTGTCTTAAAAAACGCTTTGGACGAACCTCGATCTAATAGGGCTTCGACTCACATTTCGCACCAGCAAGTTTAAAAATCCAATTTTTTGAACTCGCTGGTGCGAAGAGATTTATTTAATTAAATTAATGATTAATTCAATCATGATATCTTTTTGATCTGGTTGACTTTGGGCTACCAGAATGGCAAGAGCAACTAATGCATTATCATTAATTTTTGCTTCCCCATTGTTTTTCAAATGATGCTTGTTTTTTTGTAAAAACCAAATAAACATCAATGCCCCGATCCGTTTATTTCCATCAACGAAGGGATGATTTTTAATTATGAAATAAAGTAAATGAGCTGCTTGTTCTTCAATGCTTGGATAAAGATATTCGCCATTAAAACTTTGAACTATATTACCTAATATTCCTGCGAAGCTGTCATCTTTTGACTTACCAAATAAGGGAGTAGCCTCTCTTTGCACAATAAGTTTTTCTTTTAATCTGTTAATCACATGTATTGTTTCTTCAATACTAATTTCTTCTGTTAGTCCTTTGCTTAAGCCCCCTTTTGGAAAATGACCTGTATCGTACTGATTCAAAAGAATAAAACTATGGGTATATTCAGTTAATACTGTTAATAAACCTTTTGCTTCATCTTGCTCTAAAGATTCTATTTGGGCTCTTTGAATCAAAGCGAGGCCTTTTTTTAGCTTCTCAATGGATTCTAATTGTTGCTTTAATCTCACTTCATTTAAGGTGTATCCTTTGAGTAAATATTCTTTGAGGATTTGATTAGCCCATACTCTAAATTGTGTACCTTTTCGTGAGTTAACACGATAACCAACAGAAATAATAGCATCTAAATTATAATGTTTAATCAAACGCTTAACCTTTCTCGCTCCTTCAGTACGAACTACCGAGTAATCCTCGACAGTTGCTTCTTCTGAAAGCTCCCCTTCAGCATATATATTTTTTAAATGTAACCCAATATTATCAGAGGAAGTATCAAACAAGTCAGACATTTGCTTTTGATTCAACCAAACTGTTTCACCTTGCAACTGCACTTCTGTTTGGAAACTGCCATCATCAGTCTGGTAAATAAGAGTTTGTTTTTTAGTGTTTTCGTTATGATTATCCATTATTTAAAGCCTCTTGAAGTAATTTATAAGAGAAATAATTAATATAGATAATCAGACCCTATCTGTGAAGTGTAGTCAATGCAGTCAACGATGGGGTTCATACACAAGACCCTCATTAACAATGGAAGGTTAGATTAGAGACCATCCGCAGGTCAATGGATGGTTTGTCGTGTTATAGGGGTATGGCCAACCTTCTTGGCAATACGATGGATACCCAAGGCAATTAAGAGGTTGTGATGGGAAATTGTGATGAGGGTGCTGGGTTCTCATCGATTTCATCCACATATAAATTATCTTTATCTTCAGCCGGAGCTTCGCCTGTCAGGAGGTATTGTCGGTGTTGCAGGTAGGCCTCCCGAATAAAGGTGTATTTATCTAACCCTTCGTCTAGTAATTTATCGGTATCAAGCATTTGGGATCGGAGATCCACGTAGCGTAAACCCAATAGACTGTATAGGACGGGATTGGAACGAATGTAAGGGTAAGGTGTGAAGAGGGCATAGTTAAACATCAACCCCATACCATCTCGAAATGTACTCGGGCCTAATAACGGGATCACAAAATAAGGGGATTTTTTATCGCCCCATTTGGCGAAAGTGAGCCCCATGTCATTGCTGTGCGGGGGGAGACTAAACTTACTTGCGACATCAAAAATGCCTGCGACGCCTAAGGTGGAGTTGACTATGAATCGCCAGCTGTCTTTGATGGCGTAGTTGCCTTCAGCTTGTAATAAATCATTAGCGATCGTGGGTAATCCATTCACATTGTCATACGCATTATTAATGCCAGTGCGAATGGGTGCTGGTAATACGGCTTTATACCCTTTTGCAAGTGGCTTTAAGACGGTAGCATCAAAGGCCATATTGAAGGCATGAGTTTTGCGGTTCATGGACTCATAGGGATCATCAGGGTTGGTCCCTTTCGATGCGCAGCCTAAAAACATCAAAC
>CAMBHM010000014.1 GCA_945867185.1 Legionella genomosp. 1 | reverse complement strand
GTTCATCATGAAGAAACATGGTGGCAACTTGTCATGATTACTTATGCTCAATTATACTTGGCACGTCACATAGCCAACAGACACCCCAATCCATGGGAAACGTCATCGTCTATATTTGAATCAAATAGATTGATGGCAAATAAAAACATCAACCAACCCATCCTAATGGACAGGTGAGACCAAAATTTACGTCATTTAATTTATCGCTCATTATTTGGACAAAATCGCATGAGGCTTTTTTCATGCGGCTTTGTCCAGACTCCAAATTTTACAAGCGCGTTGTAATAACGTAAGAGGCATATGGCCGCCCTTAATGATGATGTGCGTACGACCCTGATAGAAAGGATTAATTTAAGACGCGGTTGCCCTGCGTCTAAATTCCAATTTTGTATAGAGAAGTAAATTCTGATAGAATGCCTCTCTTTTTTCATTTCCCAATCATATACGAGTCGATAAATAATCCATGTATTCTAAACACCCTTTGCTCAACCAAGTACACCATGCCCTTGTTGAATCACAAGCCATTGATATCACAGTGATTGATGTCAGTTCACATACGCCTATTACGGACTATATGGTGATTTGTAGTGGGCGTTCCTCACGTCATGTGTCTGCCATTGCAGAACAGCTCATGACACATCTTAAAACAAAAGGGTTCCCCTCCTTGAATCATCATGGTCTTCAAACAGGTGATTGGGCCTTGGTGGATTTAGGGGATGTGGTCGTACACGTTATGCAGCCTGCAACACGTGCATTTTATAATATCGAAGGCCTATGGCAGCACGAGTGAGACATTATGAGAATAACCCTCATCGCCATCGGTAATAAGATGCCGTCCTGGGTTCAACTGGCCGTTCAGGACTACGCCAAGCGATTACAGGACACGGTTTCACTCACTATCATCGAAATTCCACTCACGCGTCGTGGAAAATCATCTGATTTGGTACGCATCTTAGAAAAAGAAGCAGCTATGATGAAAACTGCGATTCCAGAGCATAGCCATATCATCGCGCTAGATCGCACTGGACAATCATTTACAAGCGAACAATTGGCCATAACCATCGAGCGCTTACAACATAGATCCCCTCACCTTGTTTTCCTCATCGGTGGCCCAGAAGGCTTGTCAGCGGATCTTCTTGCAATCAGTCAGGAGCGGTGGTCTTTATCAGCCTTGACATTACCACACACCTTAGCGCGCATCACTCTACTTGAGACACTGTATCGCGCTTACTCGATTATTCTTCATCATCCTTACCACAAATGATGCTATACTGCCCTCCCCCTTATTCAGCCATCGATCATCTATCATGCGATTACATTCCTTAACGCCCGATCGCGATGAATCCCATGTAGTCCGACTCAGCATGTTAGTGGCACTCTTAATTATCCTCTCGCTCACTCTTATTTTACGATTGGCCTATTTGCAATTTTCTCAATACAAACGCTATGCAACGTTGTCTTTGAAAAATCAAATGAGCATCCTTCCTATTGCTCCACCTAGAGGGATTATCCTAGACCGTCATGGCGTCATTCTTGCTGATAATATGCCTATCTTTGTTCTAGAGCTCATCCCTGAACGTATTAAAAACCTAGATCGCACATTACTTGAATTACAATCTTTACTGCCCTCCATCACTCAAGAAGACATCCAAGTCTTTCAACATGAACGTCGTCAAAATCATGGATATACACCCATCCCATTGAAACTCAAGCTCACCCAAGAAGACGTGGCTATTTTTTCAAGTAATCAACATTTGTTCCCGGGTGCGACTATCAAAGCAAGGCTCATGCGCTACTATCCGTTGGGCGAGATGGCAGCTCATGTCTTGGGATATGTGGGACGAATTAACGAACAAGAGATGCAAAAAATTAACAATGTTAATTATCGCGCCTCTCAATATATGGGGAAAACAGGAATAGAAAAATACTATGAAGATGTATTGCATGGACAAGTCGGTTACCAACAAATTGAAACAGATGTAAGTGGACGTACCGCTCGTGTACTCAGCAAACAGTTGCCGATCGCAGGATCAAAGCTGGTTCTCACTTTAGATATTCGTCTACAAAAAGTGGCCTATGATCTCATGAAAAACAAACGAGGCGCCGTTGTTGCTATCAATGTACGCAATGGAGAGATCTTAGCGATGGTGAGCGCTCCAAGCTTTGATCCCAATCTCTTCGTCAATGGAGTCAGTCAAGAAGATTATCGACGTTTACTCAATGCCCAAGACAGGCCCCTTTATCACCGCGCAGTGAGGGGACTGTATCCACCTGCCTCCACCGTTAAACCATTCATGGCTCTTGCTGGTCTCGAAAAAGGTGTCATCACACCCGATACAACGATTTATGATCCAGGCTGGTATAAGCTTCCTGGTGTCAGTCATCGTTATCGTGATTGGAAGCATACAGGCCATGGCAGCATCAATCTACAACGAGCGATCACCGTCTCCTGTGATACTTATTTCTATCAATTAGGGAATAAAATAGGTATCTCCAGCATGGCAGAGATGCTCAGTCAATTTGGATATGGACAACTGACCCAAATTGATCTACAAGAAGAAGCTCCCGGACTACTTCCCAATGCCACCTGGAAACGACAAGCAAAAGGGGCTCCTTGGTACCCAGGGGACACCCTCATCACTGCTATTGGTCAAGGATTTATGCTGGCTTCTCCGTTACAAATGGCCAATGCCACAGCGGCGCTCAGTCAACATGGCCAGCGTTTTAGACCGCACCTATTACAAAAAACGATCCATGACAAAACAGGAACGCACCGTTATCAACCTGTTAAAGAGCACCTTATTCAATTAAGAGATAAGACGTTTTGGACAATGATAACGGACGCCATGAAACTCGTTATTACCAGTACCGAGGGGACGGCTCACCGTTTTGGGCGCCACGCGCCCTATGAAGTCGCTGGAAAAACGGGTACCGCTCAAGTCTTTAGTGGCCATCAATATGACAAAGTAGCGTACTCACATATTCCAGAAGCCTTGCGCGACCATTCATTATTTATTGCGTTTGCCCCAGTTGAACAACCTGAGATAGCAATTGCTGTGATGGTCGAACATGATGTCATCGCAGCGGCGATCGCCCGCGAAGTATTAGACGCCTATTTTAAGGATCTCCCCTGATGAAGCTTCATCATGATCGCCCATTGTATAGACTTACAGGACAATCACTCTATCTTGATTTGCCTTTATTAGGACTCCTATTTGGCTTGACACTCTTTGGACTTTTCATTCTCTATAGTGCCTCTAATCAAAATACCGGTATGGTATTACGCCAAGCCATGCGTGTATTGTTAGCCTTTATCATCATGGTTGTATTTGCCTTTATTCCGCCTCACAAATACAAACTGGCCACACCTTGGATCTATGGATTTGGTTTATTTTTACTCATAGCTGTGATGATCATGGGAAAAGTCGGTAAAGGCGCGCAACGTTGGCTTGAACTGGGATCACTTCGATTTCAACCTTCTGAAATTATGAAATTAGCCGTCCCCATGATTGCCGCTTGGACCATCGATCGTAAACGGTTACCGATGTCTCTGAAAACGTTGATCAGTGCCGCACTCTTAATCTTTATCCCAGCGTTGCTCATTGCAAAACAACCCGATTTGGGTACAGCCATCATGGTTGTCGCTGCAGGACTTTCGGTATTATTTTTAGCAGGGATCCCTTGGCGTATGGTTTTGGTGGTTATTCTCTCGTTGAGTTTGGCTGCCCCCTTGTTATGGCATGTGATGCATGACTATCAAAAGCAACGGGTATTCACGTTACTGCATCCAGAACAGGATCCATTGGGTACAGGCTACCATATCATTCAATCTAAAATTGCCATTGGCTCAGGCGGTGCCCTCGGTAAAGGATTTTTAGCAGGCACACAATCCCATCTTAACTTTCTTCCAGAGCATGCGACAGATTTTATATTTGCTGTGACCAGTGAAGAGTTCGGTTTTGTAGGAAGCACCTTTCTATTACTGCTCATCGTACTCATTTCTTTACGTAGTCTCTATATCGCGCGTCATGCACAAACTTGCTTTACTCGTTTATTGGCCGCCAGTCTTGGCATGACGTTTTTCTTGTCTGCTTTTGTGAACATCGGAATGGTAATGGGAATTTTACCTGTTGTGGGGATCCCATTACCCCTGGTGAGTTATGGTGGTACAGCACTGGTCACGTTCCTCGCCAGCTTTGGGATTTTAATGTCTATCAGTTCACATCGGATTCTGTTTAATAGTTTAAATTGAAACTTCTTCGATGAATGGCACAAGGCCCTAACGTTTTTAAAGCGGCGCGGTGTTTTGCGGTTGGATAACCCTTATGTTGTATAAATCCATAACCGGGGTACAGGAGATCCATGTGATTCATCTCTTCATCACGATGTACTTTTGCCAAAATGGAGGCAGCGCCAATACTCAAAATAAGACTATCTCCCTTGACGATGGCCTCACACGGCATGGCGACCCGAGGGATATATAGCCCATCTACCAGGACATTCTGTGGTATCGTGGTCAATGCCTCAATCGCGCGTTTCATCGCCAATAAGGTTGCATGATGAATATTGAGTTGATCTATTTCTTCAACCTCAGCACGACCATAGGCGTAACAAATCGCATGTTTTTTAATTTCATCCGCTAAATAGCTGCGTTTGCTTGGACTGATGGTTTTGGAGTCACCAATCCCTTGAATCGGTGCACCTAAAATAACCGCGGCCGTCACGAGGGGCCCAGCTAGAGGGCCTCTTCCCACTTCATCAACACCCGCGGTAAACATCTATTATTTAAAGATCGTAGGGAAGGGTAAGATCATTTTTATGATATTAAAAAACTCCAATACATAGATGATCAAGACTATCAGGACTAAAATATTTAACAAACTTTTAATCATCGGTGCCATTGGAATCAACGCATTCACCAACCACAACACGAAGCCTGTTATAATGATCAGAGCCAGCAAGTTTAATACAGTCATCGGCACTCTCCTATTAGCTGGCGGCACGCTGAATATCTTTACCACCATTTGAAATATCCTTTCCAACCCCTTTGACCGTATTACATCCTGTGATGAGCCCCAATGAAGCACACAGTACACCAGCAACCATCATCATTCCTAATTTTTTCATGTTCATCTTCCTTTTTATATGATTGACTCATCCAGTGTAGGCCAATAGGTTAACCGCATCAAGACTTCGATGGCGTATTGCAATGATCACTCAAGAATAGGATCAACTACAGCATTAAATTCAGGAACCAAGTTTTTTAACAAGCTAATAAGCTCCTCAGGTTTGTTGTTTGAGCAAGCTGAATGAATCAGTCTCATTGCTTCGACTAAATCACCCCAATCCATTTGACGAAATCTTGCTTTATAAAGTTTCTCATGCGCAGTTTGCACCAACTGCTCAGAAGCATGAAACAACTCTTCAAATAATTTCTCTCCTGGTCGTAAGCCTGTATATTCGATTAAAATATCCTTTCCAGGCTCTTTCCCCGCCAAACGAATCATTTGCTCCGCTAAATAACTGATTTTAATAGGTTCGCCCATATCCAATACAAAAATTTCGCCCCCACTCCCATTGACCATGGCCTGTATAATCAATTGCGACGCTTCAGCAATCGTCATAAAATATCGTTGCATCTCTGGGTGAGTCACTGTCAAGGGACCCCCTTTCTCCAATTGGCTTTGAAACAAAGGAACCACACTCCCCATGGAGCCCAATACATTTCCAAATCGAACGGTAATAAATTGTGTACGGACCCGTTCATTGAGGTTTTGACAATAAATTTCAGCAACTCGCTTTGTTGTTCCCATAATATTAGTTGGGTTCACGGCTTTGTCAGTAGAAATAAGAATAAACTTTTGAACCGCTACTGCGACACTCGCCTCTGCCACGATCGCTGTTCCAAGCACATTGTTTTGAACCCCCACGCGGACTTGTTCTTCTAGCAAAGGGACATGTTTATAGGCCGCTGCATGAAACACGATATGAGGGCGAAAGGCCTCAAACACCCCACGTACGGCCACTTGATCCACGATATTGACCAACGCAATCTCTATAGGAATACCAGGATAGTCCCTCAACTCCCGTTCGATTTTATATAAATTGAACTCACTATTATCTAACACGAGCAATCTCAGAGGCTGTAGCGCTGCGATCTGACGACATAACTCCGAACCAATGGAGCCACCGCCACCCGTAACCAGCACCCGTTTACCATGGATGTTTTCGGCCATTTTATCCCATTGAATCCCCACTTGATCGCGACCCAATAAATCCTCAATATTCACTTCACGCAACGCTTTGACCTCCACACGCCCAGAGGCCAAGGACTGAAGACTCGGCAACGTTCGACAGGGTATCTTAATACGTTCACAGTGATTGACGATGCGCCGCATGGCAACTGATCGCGCGGAAGGAATAGCTATTAATATTAAATCAACCTGATACGATTTTACCAACGTTGACAGATCTTCAATACTACCCAGTACACGTACACCGTGCACATCTAATCCTCTTTTACTAGGGTTGTCGTCGACCAACCCTACGAGACTATAAGAAGGGGTACGTTTTAGGTCGCGAATCAACCCTTCGGCGGCCAATCCTGCTCCAATAATCAACACTCGCTGGAGTAGCAGAACCCCTTCCTCAAGATAAGTACTATCCCAGTATTGTCGTAAACAAAGACGCCCTCCGCACAATAGAGTGATAAGCAACATGCTATATAGTGGAAAGACTGCATAAGGGAGTTGTGAGAGTAAGGATGTCATCGATAAAATAGGTAGGACCAATAGAGTAGCGGATACAACGGCACGAATAATTCGTGATACATCATTCAATGAAGAAAACCGCCACAACCCCCGATACACTTTAAAGTAATAGTAACAACCCAACTGTACAATCATGAGTATCGCTAAGGCAAATAATGAATACGACGTGAGCACATAACTTAGAAAAGAATACACGGTGTGATGTAACAGAAAGGCAAGAAACCACGCTATTGGAATAGCAAGCGCATCAAAACTAAGCACCGGCCACTTTGAGCGAAATTTTTGTAATGAGAAGGTCGTTTTATCCATCTGAATCAACATCTATTGAGATCATCCTTGCTGCATCTTACTACAGCTTTTCTTTGATTTGCTAAAAATTTCGTACTGATACCCTGATTGCATATCGCCAGTTTTAAAAACTGCGATTCGACAATACCCCGAATTACCTGCTAATTTTTCTAAAAAACAAACATCTGCCGGTGTATAAGTCAGGATTCCTTCCGCTCGCTCTGCCGTTAAAATGATCACGGAAGCCCCTTGTTGTAAGGCGTCCTCACACACGAATTGAGCTCGTTTTGCAGACGGCTGCTCGCCCATGCGCGCATTATTCAAACAATAAGAATCAATAAACTGAAGGTTGCTATGATAAGGGATAAAACCACTGTCTGCTAACACCACTCGCCAAGAGGAAGATCCATGATGCGACAACCATGAGAGAACTTGAGCGCGTACTCTCTCCCCAGCCAAGGGTGCCACTGTAAAATAACGATATTGAGACAAACTCAAGGTAGGGATACATAAAAAAAGAATCATCGCCGATCCAATATATATCGTAACATCACTTTTAAACGATCCTAACAACCCATCCAGACCTTTTAGAGCGAGCGGCAACATCAATACAAATGCAGGCAAAAACAATCGATTCTCAAACGCAACCAAGGGGGATGCGCCCATCAACAAGAACAAATACACGACACTGGGTAAGAGTAACAAATAGAAACGACGATCTCGATTGTCTCGAAATGCCCATAAAGACAGTAGTGCAAAAGGCCAAATGAGTTGACAATACGCTTTGTCCAGGGGATTGGATAACCACTCTTCAAAGCCCTTGCAATAGACGGAATTGGGTAAAAAACGACCGAAATAATGCCAGCGCCAAAGAAAGTAGGGTGCAAAGCACACCAATACTGTCACTATCAATACCCATGCCTTTCGTTGATTCATTAACAGAAAAATAAATAATAATGCCAGCGCCGGCGCTTCCGGTCGAATGATCCCGGCGAAAGATAACCCAATCCCTGCATAAACATAATACCAGGGCCTATCCACTCCTTTTTCCAAAGGAGAAAGCGTATACCCAAGCCCTTTAAAAATAAAAAAAACCGTGAAACAAATCACCGCCTCATAGATCGTAGTTTCTAACCCGCTTACACTCCAAATGATTTGACCCTTATAAGCCAATAACCATATACAAGGAATCAAAGCCACTCGTGGTAAAAACCAAGTGCGGGCTAATAAATACACTCCTACACAAGTACCCAATAAACCAACACCCCCAAGGCTTTTTAATATCACAACCGGATCCAAATGCCAGAAGAGTGCCCAACGTGCACTGATCACAAACAAAAAATTAGAATACCCTTCTACAGGGGGCTCCCCAATATTCCAGACGATCCCTTGGTGGGCTGCCCAATGTTTGGCGTATCGAAGCGGGATGTACATATCATCAATGGTGAACGGCCAAATCGCTTGAACTTGCAAAACAAATAAATAATAAAAAATAAGGGCTAAAACGCCCATAAAAAAATACCGTTGAAGGATCATTGCATCACAGCCATCAAAGTGAACACAATAAAAAAAAGACCATTAATACGAGACAGTGCGTCACTCAAAAACAGTGCAATCGGATCATCATTGTGCGGCTTGGTTGATGGGTCCTGCTCTAAACTGAGTACAGCGAAACGCCATAGTCCCAACGCCGCAAACGGCAAAGTCCCTAAAAAAAAGGCCCGCTCCGAGCGCGCATATATCGTGTACAACAGATAAGTTATAAAACAACCACTAGCCACCACTACAATTAATCTGTCCAAGATCTGCGGAGAATACCTATGCAGTACCGTACGAATAGTCTGCTTCATTGTCATTTCAAGCCGCCGTTTACACAATGCAATAAAAAGACTCAATAAAGTAGCCGCAACGCAGAGCCACCAAGAAATCGGTAATCCAATCCCAACGGTACCTGCTAACACCCGTAATAAAAACCCACTGGCAATACAAATCACATCCAATAAAGGCACGCATCGAACGCCATGATTATAAAATAAATTAATCAGTAGATAGATAGAAAGTATCAGTAACAGCACCCACGACATAAAAACACCTTGGAGTATCCCTGCCCCCAAACATACCCAAAGCACCCTCTTCGCAACAATAGGAGAAACGGACCCCTCAGCCAATGGGCGTTGTGACTTAATGGGATGCGCCCTGTCCTCTTCAAGATCCTGTAAATCATTATAAATATACACTGCGCTCGCGACCAAACAAAAGGCAAAGGCCGCTCCCAAGGCTGATAGCCAATACTCAGACTTCCCTGCATACAGAACCCCCAGCAAAACAAAGCAAGCTTTACTCCAATGCGAGAGTCTTAGAAGATAACTTATTTTTTTAAACAACAGAGATCGCACCTAAAATAGATTAGAAAACAAGACTACTATATCGAATGATGCTACCATATTCTATGTTTAATTCGCTTGACTCTACACATGAAACACCCCCCATCCCTCCTCGTTTTTTTTTGGCTCATCCTCATCAGTGCGCCCCTCTTTTCTGCAAATAATCACTATGGCGCACGGGGCTCTTATCTGCAAGTACAAGGCGGTGGCGGCGGTCTTCTTACCCTCCACTATCCTCAAAATCTTGAACCCTATGACCAAGTCAGACGACAAAATGGATTGGCCTATCGATTCTCAGCAGGCTATTTATTCCTTCAGAACCAACTCAATTATGGGGTGGAGCTGGGCTATTTGGGCTACCCGAAGAACACATACTCTTTTTCATTTCTACCTATAGAAGCCAGTGGCGTACAAACCTATCAAAGCCAAGCCGTCGATCTTCTGGGCATACTAAGACTCACTCTCCATTCAAAAGGATCTCACACCCTTTATCTCTTCACAAAAGCAGGCGTAACCTATCTAACACAAACTTACAATGGACGATCAGCCGCACTCAACACCCTGTTTATAGGCCACAAATCAGTGAGTCAACTCAGGCCTGCGATCGCAGTCGGCCTTGGATACCTGATCAATGAACACCTGGATCTCAACCTCAGCTATCACTACTTGTTTGCAGGACGTGCAGATCCGCTTGCAGACACGGTGGTCAATCAAGCCGCTCTGGTGCAACTTACCTCAGTAGAAGCGCTCATGATAGGCGCAGCCTATCATTTTTAAGGACAACTCATGAAACGAATACTCACGGTCTTATTTCTATGTTGTTACCTCCCACTGTATGCCGCAGGCCTGCAATATAGCGTGATCATCGATGCAGGAAGCTCTGGGTCGAGAGCACATGTCTTTGCCTTTGGCATGAGCCTGCCTATGATCCCAATCCCCGTTATTAAAGATAAATTCAATCAAAACACCCATCCAGGATTATCTTCTTATGCCAATAATCCTGCTGCTGCCGGACAATCTTTAGAGCCTATTTTACAAGCATCAGCGGCTTATTTAAGGCAAGTACCCTCCTCGCGAGTCCCCATCAGCGTGCTGGGTACTGCAGGCATGCGATTATTAACCACCGAGCAACAAGCAGCCATTTATGCGAGTGTCAGACAATATATTCGCAAGTACTATGCCGATATTTTCTTATTGCAGGATCAAGACGTGCGAACCATCACCGGCACGATGGAGGGGATCTATGGTTGGCTAGATATCAATTATCTATTAAATAATTTTGTGCAGACTGCTTCTTCGACCAAAGGAAGTATTGATATGGGTGGTGCTTCCACACAAATCGCTTTTGCTACCACGGATACCAGTAAACCCAATCAGGAGCTACTCCTTACGCTGAATCACACCACCTATCGAGTATTTAGCATCAGCTTCCTTGGATTGGGACAAGATCAAGCGAGAATCACCATGAATACTTATCCCGCCTCTCCCAGTTGTTATCCAGCAGGCTATCCCTATGGTTCAAACATTGGCAATTTTGACTTTCCTCTCTGTTCTGACACATTCACCTCCGTGATTCAAAGTTACCAAGTTGCTGAGCAGCTGATCCCCACTACAGGCACATCATTTATTGCCTATTCTGGAATTTATTTTAACTATCAATTTTTTAGCATTCTAGATACCCCAACCCAAGCAGCACTCCAATCTCAAATTCATGCGATTTGCTATGAAACATGGGATGAGATGCAACACAACTACCCACATGTTCCCCCTGTTTTCCTTGCGAATGAATGCGCCAATGGAGTGTATTTCGATGATCTGCTCTATAACACCTACCAATTACAACACTCACAACTTCAAGTGATGAACGAAATAAACCATACTGGCATTGATTGGACCTTAGGGGCTTTGTTATATAGCCTGACGCAATGAGTATGTTATACTTCGCGCCCACAATCGTAAAACTCTGAACAACGACACAGGTTACCTCATGGATAAAACATACTCCCCAGAAACCATTGAACAAGCATGCTATCGCCTCTGGGAAAGCCAAGGATATTTCAAGCCACACGGTGGAGGTGATCCCTTCTGTGTCATGCTCCCCCCCCCCAATGTCACAGGGTGCCTACACATGGGGCATGGTTTCCAAAATACCCTAATGGATGCGACCGTCCGTTATCATCGTATGATGGGCGATAAAACCTTATGGCAACCAGGAACTGATCATGCAGGCATTTCTACCCAACTTGTGGTTGAAGGCCAACTGGCTGAACGGGGGCTATCACGGAAAGACATGTCACGCGACGTATTTTTGGAACATGTCTGGGCTTGGAAAGAAGCCTCAGGATCGGACATTACCCGCCAAATGCGCCGTATTGGATCTTCCCCAGATTGGTCTCGTGAACGCTTCACAATGGATGAAGGTCTCTCTGCAGCGGTACAAAAAGTATTTATACAACTATTCGAGGAAGGTCTGATTTACAGAGGATCGCGCTTGGTCAACTGGGATCCAAAACTCGGAACCGCCCTCTCTGATTTAGAAGTCATCTCTGAAGAAGAAGCAGGATTTCTCTGGCATATTCGCTATCCCCTCGCTCAGGGTAAAGGCGAGCTCATTGTTGCAACGACAAGACCAGAGACCCTGTTAGGAGATGCAGCTGTAGCTGTCCACCCCGATGATCCAAGATATCAACATCTCATTGGTCAATCCGTTCAACTCCCCCTTTGTGATCGCACTATTCCCATCATTGCCGATGAATACGTGTTGCCTGAATTTGGAAGCGGTTGTGTTAAAATTACCCCCGCGCATGATTTCAATGACCATGCTGTAGGGTTGCGGCATCAGTTGCCAGAGCTCACTATTTTTACTAAAAAAGCCACGATCAATAAAAATGCACCGCTGGCCTATCAAGGCATGGATCGATTCGTCGCGCGAGAACGTATCGTTGAAGATTTAGATAAAGCGGGATTACTGGTTAAAGTTGATCCCCACCCCTTGAAAATTCCTCGTGGCGAAAAATCCAATGTGATCATTGAGCCATTATTGACTGACCAATGGTATGTTAAAACCAAACCCTTGGCGAAACCCGCCATCGATGCAGTCAAACAAGGTAAAATTCGATTTATTCCTGACAATTGGAGCAACACTTATTTTCAATGGATGGAGAATATTGAAGACTGGTGTATCAGTCGACAACTCTGGTGGGGGCATCGGATCCCTGCTTGGTATGATAATCAAGGGCATGTTTTTGTCGGATACAGCGAAAATGATGTCCGATTTAAATATAAACTCGACAAAGAGTTGCCTCTTAGACAAGATGAAGATGTACTCGACACGTGGTTTTCATCAGCACTTTGGCCCTTTTCAACCTTAGGATGGCCCGAGCGAACCCCTGAATTTGAAGAATTCTACCCAACCTCCGTCCTCTTTACTGGATTTGACATCATTTTCTTTTGGGTCGCTCGCATGATCATGATGGGATTAAAATTCACAGGAAAAGTACCTTTTAAAGACGTTGTCATCACTGGATTGGTGAGTGATAGTGATGGCAAAAAAATGTCAAAATCAAAAGGAAATGTACTTGATCCCATTGATATTATTGATGGCATTACTTTAGAGGCATTGATTGAAAAACGCACCAGCAATTTGATGCTCCAATCCGTTCGCACTGCCGTGACAAAAGCCACACGAAAACAATTCCCAGAAGGCATAGCTGCCTTTGGAACGGATGCCTTACGCTTTACCTTTTGTTCGCTCGCTTCCAATGCCCGTACGGTTCGTTTTGATATGGGCCGTGTCGAGGGCTATCGAAATTTTTGTAATAAACTATGGAATGCCGCCCGCTTTGTCATGCAAAGTACCCATGAGGAAACCAGTGACTTCGGTGACGGGGCCTTTCAGTATAGTCCTGCTGATCTTTGGATTGTATCTCTATTGCAACGCACAATAGCCAATTGTCATCAACACATGACCACCTATCGTTTTGATCTGTTGGCCAATACTCTCCACGATTTTGTTTGGCATGAGTACTGTGATTGGTATTTAGAGTTATCAAAACAAGTTCTATATGATCCCGATGCCCTCGCTGCCATGAAACGGGGCACACATCACACCCTCACGCAAGTACTAGAACAAATACTAAAACTCCTACATCCCTTGATTCCTTTTATCACAGAAGAAATATGGCAGCGTACTGTGAACGGCCTCACTGAAAACAGAGAAACACTCATGCTTTCTGCTTACCCCCAAGTAGACGAAGCCCTGTTCAATACGCCTATAGAAGAAGAGATTGAGTGGTTAAAAAAAGTGGTCCAGGCCCTGCGCACCCTTCGCAGTGACTTATCCATTAGCCCTGCGAAAAAAGTACCATTACTACTAAAAAATGTTTCGGATGACTTGCAGCCACGATTAAAAAAATAC
>CAMBHM010000013.1 GCA_945867185.1 Legionella genomosp. 1 | reverse complement strand
TGGCCCGGAGCGAAAAAACCGGAGGCGTGCTTTTAGCACGTCGAGGATTTTTGAGTGAGGAAGCGCAAAAATATGACGTTTAGGAACGTTTTTTGGGCCGAAAATGAATTGTCAACAGACCCTATCTTTTACCACTAGAGATCCCTATAAAAGGATGATGCCGATAGGTATCTCGAGGAGATTCTTGGGGATAACCATAGCCCTTTTCAGCCAATCCCTTGACAATTCGTAAATACTCTTCACCCCACGGACCTGGATCGAAGTTACTCACCACCACGTTATAATTCAAATTGATGATAGCCTCAAACCCTTTTCGCTGAGCCAGCTCATGCCCACCAAATGAAATTTGAATCTCAGTGTTTGAGGTGACCCCCCCTTCGGTGCCCCCTCCTTCTTTCAGGCGCTCTACAAACAAAAAAATCATTTTTTCAATGGTATAATGAAGCTTGCACATAGACATACCTGAATCATACATATCCAGTGCCTTAGAGGTTGTCAAGCGATATCCATAATCATGGATAGGATATACAAATTCAACCCCTGCATTATTCGGTAAGGTTTCTGGCAATATAATCTTCGGAGGGAAAATAGACTGAAAAGTCGGCTGAACAATCAAGATTTCAAAATCAGCCCATCGCCACCATAATTGATACACTTTTTGAATCAGCGTTAAACCATCTTCTTCTTGAAGCACCTGCCGTTGTTCAGCCATGAGGTTTTCAACATCAGAATCAACTTCATCCACTGTCTGTAACGACTGTCCTGTAGACGGTTCAACAGGCTCTGAGGTCGGCTCTTTCTTTGCCATAGTTATATACTCAACTTTAGATCACATAACACAAGTTTAGCCCACATTTGTACTATTTACTGCACGCGCACTGTAATAAGTAGGCGCCACCGACTTACAACGAAAACAGGCGCTTTGACACGCAGTCTGTTCTTGGTAAAGATCAATCACACCCCGTCGAATCCACAACTCTAACATCGGTTGCAAGGCCTGTTCGTCCACATGAAACGCGCGTGTCAACTGTTGCACACTCACCACACGCTCACGTTGAATAAATTCACGCAGTTGCAACAACATGAGATCCCCTCATTCCAGAGTGTCGAATCAACGCCACCGTACAAAAAATAATTAAAGTTAGCGAAACACACCAACCTCCCGTTTGCAAAGGATGACGCGCCCAGGTCGCTAGTTGATAATACAACACAGCCGCTGCGTACGCCACTATGAAAGACCAACCCACTGAAAACCACATCAACTGCCGACTAGCCTCCTGTCTAATCGCCGCCATCGTTGAAACACAAGGAATATACAATAAGATAAACAATAAGTACGCGTAGGCCCCTGCTTGCCCATCAAAACGCTGACTCATCATGCCATACACAAGACGCGCATTCTCAGTATTAGGTGCAGTAGCAGCCAATGGATGCAGGCACGCTTGGCCCAGCGCAGCAAGATGTAGCGGAATAGAACGCACCGCCTCCTGCAATAACCCCAGACAATCAAACCCGCTCGATGTGATAGAGGACCAACCCGATAACTGCGTATACAGCGTATTTAACGATCCCACCACGACTTCTTTTGCCAACAACCCAGAGAGCAATCCCACCGTCGCAGGCCAGTTATCAGGATTCAACCCCATGGGGGAAAAAACAGGTGTCAACCACTGCCCCAACAACGCTAAAATCGAATCACTACTCGCTTCCCCGAAACGAATGCCTCCGTCAAGCGTTAATGCATTCAATCCGCCCAAGATCACACACACTGGAATGATCATTTTCCCAGCCCGTCTTAAAAAGTATCGTAGCCGCAACCCAGTGTCACGCAATAAGCGCTTCAACGAAGGCTTATGATAGGTTGGCAACTCCAGAATAAGCGGCGAGGCCTGTCCCCGTAATACGGTTTTCCTCAATAGAAATCCAGTCAATACCGCCATGGCTATTCCTATGAGATATAAGGAAAACACCACGTTTTGACCCCCATGCGGAAAAAAAGCCGCCACAAATACAGCATAAATAGCAAGCCGTGCGCTGCAAGACATAAAAGGACTCATCAAAACAGTAAGCACCCGATCACGCCGAGAGTCCAACGTACGGGCTGCCATGATAGCCGGTACGTTACAACCAAATCCAACGATCATAGGCACAAATGATTTCCCAGGCAACCCCAAGGCGCGCATGGCCTTATCCACTACAAACGCCGCACGTGCCATATACCCTGAGGCTTCTAGCATAGACAAAAAGAAAAACATTGCTGCAATCACAGGAATAAACGTCAAGGTGGTATTGAGTCCCTTTCCCACCCCTTCGGCCAATAACGCAATCAACCAAGCGGGTGCATGCCCTTGTTGTAAGAGCC
Source organism: Legionella genomosp. 1 (assembly GCA_945867185.1). Lineage (GTDB taxonomy): Bacteria > Pseudomonadota > Gammaproteobacteria > Legionellales > Legionellaceae > CAMBHM01. Next base: position 11,561 of record CAMBHM010000013.1, on the reverse strand, counting down.
AAGCAGTACCTTGTACAAAAATAGCATCTGTACTGATTTCAAAGAAATCTTGAAAGGCCCCACCCAAGGTGATAGCAAATAAAAACAACAGATACATCATGCCAAAAAAAATAGGGATAGCCCAAAAACGATGTAATACGATCCGATCAAGCTTGGCAGTTAAATGCTCACTCGCATCCGATTGCTTCTTCTGAACAGAGGTAACAATTTGATGTACCGCATGATAACGCGCATCAGCCAATAGAACATCCGAATCCACAGGGAGGGGGTACTCTGTCTCACACAACAACGAATCACCTTCCAATAGACGACAGGCTATATAATACGCTTTCTTAGAGAAAGGGAGCGTCAACTGCGTTTGTAAAGCTAGAAAAGTCTCGTGTATGGTGTCTGGCAATGACAAGAGAAGCGGTACTGCAGGAGGCGTTTCGCTATGAATAGCTTGTTTTAATGCAAGAAGACCCACCCCACGATGAGCCTGCAACCGCACAACTTTACAACCCAATCGCTTAGATAGCGCCGGTAAATCTATGCTGATCCCGCGTTGCTCAGCAAGGTCGCTCATATTGAGTGCTACAATCACCGGGCACCCAAGTTCCAGCAATTGACTTGTCAGGTATAAATGCCGCTCTAAATGGCAAGCATCCACCACATTCACTAACACATCAGCTTCACCAAAAGCCACTTCACGCGCAGCTATCTGCTCATCGAGGCTCACCCCTTCTTTAGCAGACACCATCGAATACACGCCAGGCAAATCTGTGATACGTACAGTCGCATCCACAACCCCTGTTTTTTTCTCGACCGTTACCCCAGGCCAATTACCGACCCGTTGAGTATCTCCAGTCAATGCATTGAATAACGTCGTTTTTCCACAATTGGGATTGCCTACCAACAACACATCGATCATGCCCGCTCCCAAAGTAGATGGCACGCCTCATCCTTTCGTAATGCGAGAGAGGTTCCTCGCACTTCCACATGGATAGGGCAACCCAATGGTGCTAAACGCACCACATGAAGCACTACACCGCGCGTGATACCTAATGACAACAGTCGACGCCGATAGGATAGATCGGTCTCCCCAAAAGCCATTAAGCGCAACGTATCCCCAGGTACTATGTCAGAAAACGTGATCATGGATGTTACCTAACCATAAAGATCAGAGTGTATCACAAATGATATCGATAATCATTCTCAATTGATATTTTTATTCACCGGATATCCCATCGATTGCATCTCTATCAAACGACTGAGCGTCCGTTGAAAAGCGAATCGAAGGGGTCCTTCTGTATATAACTCTTCCACAGGCACCGCCGCAGACATAACCAATCTTGTTCCCCTATCATACAAGACATCAATCAAATGCATGAGCAGCACGACACGCACAGTATCACCAGCAAAAAGTTGCGGCATATCACTGACAAAAATCACATCAAATCGCATGGCAAGCTCCAAGTAATCCAACTGACATCGCGGCAAATTACAAATGACGTCAAATAAAAACCAGACAGCTTGTTTACTGATATTTACACAAACGATATCACGATGTTGTACCGAGATTGATCCAGGACCTAAGGGATTATATAAGGAAAATTGCGCGATCAGCTGTTGATGAGCAGGCTTATTTAAAGGGTAATAATAAGCCTCTTCAAGCGGTTTTCGCCCCAAACGATAATCTGCATGCGGTGCCAATGACAAGATCTCACAATGTGATTTGATCAGTGCAATGGCTGGTAGAAATCGGGCTCGCTGCACCCCTTTCTCGTACAGACCATCGGGTGCGATATTCGAGGTCGCCACCAACACCACCCGATTGGAAAACAAGGCCTGCAACAGCTCAGCCAAAATCATGGCATCTGCAACATCATTGACCATGAACTCATCAATAAACAACAGTCGGGTTGTTTTAGACAACTGTGCGGCAATCGCTCGCAAGGGATCTCGGTGTCCCTGCAAACGACGAAGCTCTGAATCTATGAATTGCATCAATTGATGCAAGTGAAACCGTGCTTTATGAACAATAGGAACGTATTGATAAAACAGATTTCCCAAGTACGTCTTTCCTACCCCAACAGGACCATACAAGTACAACCCAGTAACCGCCTGCCAACCACGACGCCAAGCAGGAATAGACAATTGATCCACCACACGCTGCATCGCCTGCAGAATGTCCCGTTGTGCTGGATCTGATTGAATCTCTGAACGGACTACCGCTTGTTCATACGCTTCAATTAAGATCATAAAACCCCTGGTTCGTCATCGTTTCAATCAATAACGTTTTTAGATCAAGCAGTTTTCCGTGAAAAAAATGACCTGTATTGGGCATTCGAATCACTGGGAGTGCATACTGTTTAGAAAAATTCAGCACATCCTGCAAAGAAACCACCTCATCCTCATCGCCTTGTAAAATGATCCAAGGATAAGGCTGTTCTAGATCCGTCGTAAAATCAAAATGATGCACTGGCGGAGCCAAAGACAATAACAACGCCGAATGGCTCTTCACTGCGGCCAAGTAAGTGACATACGATCCAAAGGAAAACCCTGCAAACAACAACTGCGCGTTCGGAGCACCCTGCAACCACAGAGAAACCAAATACAACATGTCCTCGCTTTCACCTTGACCGGCATCATATATGCCGGCAGACTGGCCAACCCCTCGAAAATTAAATCGAAGACTTGGGATCCGAAGCGCGCTGCACGCACGCACTAACGTGGTGATCACCTTGTTGTCCATGGTCCCACCATACAATGAGTGCGGATGTCCCAATAATGCAACGCAAGCCGTATTCACGTCTTTAGGAACCATCAAGGCTACCTCTATGATCCCCTCTGGACCAGGAATGAAGAATCGATGTTCCCCAGGCGTGCCTAAGTAATCAGTTATAGCAGCGTAGTGCGTGTTCATCATGGTGTGTCAGATCAAGAAATCTAATGCTTGCATTTTACCACACCTGAATTATCATAAGCCATGCGCCGACTCATTATCTAAGCGGTGACAAATTATTGAGAAATTTCACTGTATCACGCTACTTTTTTAGAGGACTTGATCCATGCGACAAGCACCTGATTCACACCCCATCAAAACCATTTTTGACTTTAAACGTTACAAAGAACAACAACAAAAAATCAGCATGGTCACCTGTTACGATTATCCCTCCGCCCGTATCGTTGCAGAGTCTACTGTAGATTGTGTACTAGTCGGTGATTCAGTTGCCATGGCTGTGCATGGGCATGACAGCACTATCATGGCAACACCTGAGATGATGCTGCTACATACGGCAGCTGTCGCCCGAGGGTTACAAAACCAGTTTCTAGTCAGCGATCTGCCTTTTCTCTGTCATCGCGGGACTTTCAGCGACACGCTGCATCACGTAAAAGGCTTGATGCAGGCAGGTGCTCAAGCCATCAAACTGGAAGGCGCTGATCGGGTACTCTATCAAACCATTACTGATTTGGTCACAGCTGGCATCCCTATTATGGGACATATTGGCTTAACGCCCCAATCCATTCACCAGTTAGGGGGATATAAAGTACAGGGCAAAGAACAAGAACAAGCAGCCTTATTGTTACAACAAGCAAGCCAGTTAGAGGCAGCTGGGTGTTTTGCCATTGTGATTGAATGTGTCCCAAAACAGGTAGCAAAATCCATCACTGATCTCCTCACCATTCCAACCATAGGGATAGGCGCAGGCGCAAGCACCGATGGCCAAATCCTTGTCTGGCATGATTTACTTGGCTTACAATCCACTTTCAAACCAAGATTTATCAAACAGTTCGCAGACGGGAAAACTGTCTTTCTTCACGCCCTAAATGCCTATGCTGCACAGGTACAAGAAGCCCATTTTCCAAGTAGCGAGCACGCTTTTTGAGGAGAGGGTGATGCAGATATTCCAAAATGTACCCGACTGGCGTCAAACGCGCACAACTTTCTCACCCGAAAAAACAGTGGGGTTCGTCCCCACCATGGGCAATTGTCATCAAGGGCATGCCTCACTTATGGCAAAAAGCATCGCTAAAAATGAGGTAACAGTCGCCTCTATTTTTGTCAATCCCACGCAATTTAATCAACAAGATGACTTCATCCACTACCCGCGAACCCTAGACAGCGATCTTGCCTTACTCGAGAAACAAGGCGTTGATTATTGCTTGCTTCCCAACGAATCAGACATCTACGCGTGCAATCGATATTATCAAGTACAAGAAAATCACCATAGCACTACCCTGGAAGGCGCGTACAGATCTGGACACTTTACAGGGGTTCTCACTGTCGTGATGAAACTATTTCAGCTGGTCAAACCACACCGTGCCTATTTTGGAGAGAAAGACTACCAACAACTACAACTCATCCAAGGTATGGTCAAGGCGTTTTTTATGGATATTGAGGTAATCGCTTGTCCAACCATTCGGGAGCCTTCAAACCTTGCCTGTAGTTCTAGGAATAACCGTTTGACAAAACAAGAACGAGAGAAAGCGGATCAATTTGCACGCATTTTTCATCAGACAACCTGCGATATCGAAGAGATTCGATCAACCCTTGAAGCACATCAGATCGATATCATCTACCTTGAGGAACAGCAGCAACGTCGTTATGTTGCAGTCCAGCTGGGCACGGTTCGGTTGATAGATAATTACAAAAAATAATACCATGGCTCAGATGGTTCCAACCTACTCGCTTACCAGTGCTTGCTCCGTTCGCATCACTACGCTCCGGCGACTATGCTCACAGAGTGCTAACGATGCAAAGCCAATCAACGCCCCGAGCATATAGTACGCCGCGGGTGCAAGCACGTTATCCGTTTTTTCAACCAACCACATCAACACCAAAGGAGCCGTTCCCCCAAACAATGAAATACCAATGTGAAACGCGACACCAAACCCGCTGTATCGACAGGTTTTCGGAAACAACTCTATCATATATGCATTCATGGGTGAAAACGCTATTGCAATGAGAATCGACATCAGACCCAACCCTAAGAGGGTGGGAATAACATCCGCAGAAGACAACAAATAAAATACTGGGAAACTTAAAACCAACATGAGCCCAATGCCGATTGTCATCACACGTACATGCCCTACTTTATCTGCAATCATTGCCATAAAGGGCTCTAGCAAAGCATCTAGCAAAATAGCAGCCGTGATCATCAACGTTGCCGTACTTAAAGAGATATTAAAATAGATATGTAAATAGCTGACTGTAAAAACATACGTTCCAAACGTCATGATCCCAATCAACCAACCAAGACCAATCACACCTACAAAGGCATAGGGAGCCATCTTGATAGCAGTTATAAAAGGATGTTTTGGTTTTTCATGTGGTTGAATTTGCTGATAAACAGGCGTTTCAGAAACACCCCGTCTTAAAAAATATATCACAATGCCCGCGATCAACGCGAAGGCAAACCCAACACGCCATGCCCAATCTGGCATAAACGAGGCGGTTAGTAAGGAAGCCGCTAACCCTGCGAACATCACTCCGATACTATAGGCCGAGCTGGTTAAGCAACCATACAATGCTTTTTTTCCCTCTTGGGCGTGTTCCACCAGAAACACCGCAGAACCAGTAAATTCTGAGCTAGCCACCAACCCTTGAGCCACTCGCAGTAAGGTAATAAGAACGGGGGCTGCAAATCCAATCCTCACATATCCAGGCAAGATACTAAACAATGCAGTCGGAATCGCCATCGCTACAATGCTGATCGTCAAGGCTTGCTTACGACCATACCGATCACCGATGTATCCAAAAAGAATAGAGCCCACTGGCGCTAATAAATAACCCACCGCGAAAATCCCAAACGCATTGAGCATGGCCACAACAGGATTGTTATCCGGAAAGAACGTAGCAGCAATAATTGGCGCGAAATAGCCAAAAAGAGCAAAATCATACCATTGAAGGGCTGTGCCTGAGATGCCAACAAACATTGCTTTCATGGCGGGCGTGATTATCATTTTACTAGTGTTTCACTACAGTCGCTTTACTCATGAGATCGCCGACGTATAAGTCGTAATCCATCATCCCATAACTCGCTTCAATTTGTTGCGTGATGCTTCTCACCTGCTCTTTATCAAGAGACTGTAATTCCCCATCGTTGATTTTTTTCAAACGAACCATGACATAATCCCCTGTATCAAGACTATGGCCCATTTCCGAGCCAACTCCTGAAATACCAAAGGCCAAGTCATTAATAGCCGGTAACGTAAGATCCGAGTCACGCGCTGCTGCAGTGACATCAAGCCAAGCTAAATGATGCTCTAAAATAGCGTGATCTTGACGAGGCCTATCGTGATTATCCTGAAGAAGGAGCCGCCCTAACTCTCGCGCAGCAATCTTCGCTTTATTCATCGCCAATTTTTCAACGATCACAGGCTTCACTTCTGAAAGCGGCATCGCAACAGCCGCCGTATGTTTATTCACGCGTAGGACAACCACACTCTCATTGTCTAGTGGAATAGGCTCACTATTATTACCTAAAACCAAGACATCATGGCTAAAGGCCGCATGAATTACTTGTTTGTTTTTTGTTAAAGCACTGTCTCCCCCTTGGCGCGAAAAAGGGGTGGTTTGTTGGATTGTCAATTTCAACGTATCGCCCGCCGGAGTCAGCGAGTCCGGCGATTGATAAGAGAGGTCGGAAAGTTTCTCCAACAATTGTGCATACTCAGTTTGCGCAATATCGGCCAACAGCTGCGCATGGATATCTGCTTTTACTTCTGGTAATGGCTTCACTGCCGCAGGCTTATAAGCCATCACTTTAAAAATTTCATAACCCTGTTTTGATTTCACTGGAGCAGACATTTTTCCAGGAGTAGTGAGAGGAACCAACGCTTTATCAAACTCGGATTGGCCCGCAACCACCCAGGGCAGTACACCCCCATGAGCACTCGTTGCCTTATCATCAGACAAGGTTCTCACATCACTCTCAAATTGCTCAGGAGATTTTTGAAGGGCGTGATAGGCTTTAAAAGCACGCGTCTTGACCTGTGCTCGGTCTTCAGCGGACGTTTCCGGAGGAATGGCAAATAAGATATGCGCTACTTGCCACTGCGCTGGGGTATAGTAATTACTTTGATTTTCTTCATAGTATCGAGCAATTTGCTGATCTGTCAGTTTGATGGTTCCCTTGATATCCGACATAGAAAGTCGAATAAAATCGACTGTAACTGTCTCATGCGACAAAAATTCCTTAGGGTGATCCTTATAATAAGCATCGATTTCAGTAGCAGTCACATCAGCCGGCTTGAAGAATGAACGGGCTGGTATTTTTAAGTAATCATAATCTCTAGTCTGCATGTACAACTTTACAAATCGCTTGATTTCTGCTGGTAATGCAAAGGACGTCCCCATGAAGGCAAATCGCTGTTGATTCAACAGCATACCTTGACTCACTTCCTTTTGAAACGATTCAGGAGTAAATAAAGCGCCATTTAAAGCTTGTTGATATTTATCCGTTGAAAAGTGACCATCTTGCTGAAATTGTGGGATACTCAAAATAGCAGCATTGGCTTCTGCAACACTTACTTCAAACCCATTTGCATGAGCAGCTTGCAAACTGACTGTATTCGCAACCATCTCGTCCATGACTTGCTGCTTCAACTGATTTTCAAGCTCTGCCGTCATCTGTGAAGGATCTCGCATTTGGCGAGCACGGCGATAGTTCAGATCGAACGCTTGCTTTGTGATGGGCTGTCCATTCACCTCAACATCAGCTCGCAACTCATGGCGCGATTGGATGTAATAGTCGATGCCAAACAATGTGAACGTTACTGCAACCAGAATGATAACCACCCAAGCCACAACACCTTGTATTCGTTCGTTTAGCTTCTGTAACATTGAAGGAATTCCATAATACAAGAAGACGTAATACGCACTGCAATCCGCCCTTGTAAACATCACATACTGCTCTCTATCCTTGAAAGCAACATATCTATAAAAAACGCGCCCTAAGGCGCGTTATGCTGGCGGAGTGGACGGGACTCGAACCCGCGACCCCCGGCGTGACAGGCCGGTATTCTAACCAACTGAACTACCACTCCATTTCATGGTGGGTGCTGCAGGGATCGAACCTGCGACCCTCGCCTTGTAAGGGCGATGCTCTCCCAGCTGAGCTAAGCACCCAAACATCATGCTTCCTGTACAGCTTCTTTCAACGACTTACCAGCCTTAAATTTAGCAACACGTGAAGCTTTAATCTGTATTGTTTGCCCCGTCTGCGGATTACGACCTGTTCGTGCAGAGCGGTTTCCTGTTGAAAAAGATCCGAATCCCGGCAACACGACTTGATCGCCGCACCTTAGGGTATCCGTAACAGTAGCCATAAAGGTATCCAACACTCGGTTCGCGTCCGCTTTAGTAACGCCTGAACCATGAGCAATAGCTTCAACCAATTCACTTTTATTCATCTTTTCCCCTTTGCAGTTGTTCATCCTTACCCGACGTTGATTACATCAGATCCCCCTGCTCAATGTCAAGCAGGTTGCATCCCTAAGCCCCGCCAGTCGCGGGCAACGTCGAGAATATACCTCTTATTGCTGAGTGTGTAAATCATTATTTTTGTTTTTGTTTAAAAGTGGCGTTTCTTGTACAGGAGTGGAAGGATCTGAATGCACCATCGGATTGCGCGTCAAGGCTATTTCTAACGCTTGCTGAATGGTCTTCACCGGATGAATGGTTAATTTTCTAAGCACATTATCAGGAATGTCTGAGAGATCTTTTTTATTTTCCTCAGGAATAATCACATGTTTTATACCACCACGGTGCGCTGCTAATAATTTTTCTTTTAACCCACCAATCGGCAGCACCTGTCCACGCAGGGTAATTTCACCTGTCATGGCTACATCTGCTCGCACTGCAATTTGAGTTATCATAGAAACCAACGCCGTACACATCCCAATACCCGCACTGGGACCATCTTTTGGAGTCGCCCCCTCTGGAACATGCACATGATAATCATGCTTTTCATAAAAATCTTCAGGGATCCCAAATGAACTGGCATGACTTCTCACGACGGTCATGGCAGCATGGATGGACTCTTGCATCACTTCACCTAACTGCCCGGTATGCAACGTTTTTCCTTTCCCAGGCATCATGGAGGCCTCAATGGTTAAAAGCTCCCCCCCGACACTCGTCCAAGCCAATCCTGTCACTTGTCCCACCTGATCATGGCTTTCTGCCAATCCATATCGAAATTTTTTAACACCTAAGTATTTTTCAATATTCATTCGAGTCACATGCACTTTTTTAGCACGCTTACTCTTCAAAATGTCTCTGACCACTTTTCGACACACGTGTGCGATATCTCGCTCAAGATTCCGAACGCCGGCTTCTCGAGTATAGTAACGAATAATATCATGAATAGCGCCTTCACTGATTTCAATTTCTTCAGGCTTCAACCCATTTAATCGCTGTTGTTTAGAGACCAAATAATTTTCAGCAATATTGACTTTCTCATCCTCGGTATATCCTGCCAACCGAATGATTTCCATCCGATCCAACAACGCCGCTGGAATCTCGAGGGAATTCGCTGTAGCAATAAACATCACATCGCTCAAGTCATAATTGACCTCTAGGTAGTGATCATTGAAAGTATGATTTTGCTCAGGATCAAGCACTTCCAATAAAGCCGACGCCGGATCTCCTCGAAAATCCATGGCCATTTTATCTACTTCATCAAGCATAATAAGCGGATTTTTTACCCCTGCTTTACATAGTTTTTGAATGATCTTTCCAGGCATCGAACCGATATAAGTTCGTCGATGACCTCGAATTTCAGCCTCATCACGCACCCCACCCAATGCAATACGAATAAACGTACGCCCAGTGGCATTAGCGATCGACTGTCCAAGGGACGTCTTCCCAACGCCAGGGGGGCCCACCAAACAAAGAATAGGGCCTTTTAAGCGCTTCACCCGTTGTTGAACTGCCAGGTACTCGATGATCCGCTCTTTTACCTTTTCTAAACCGTAATGGTCCTTGTCTAACATTTGCTCAGCTTTGGTTAGATCGAACTGGATTTTATTTCTCTTTTTCCAGGGAACAGACAACATCCAATCTAAATAATTCCGAATGACAGTGGCTTCCGCAGACATGGGTGACATCAACTTCAGCTTATGTAGTTCTGCAGTAGATTTGTCTTTTGCTTCCTTGGGCATACCAGCTTTATGAATGGATTTTTCCAACTGCTCCAATTCATTGCCTTCCTCTCCCATTTCTCCCAATTCTTTTTGAATGGCCTTGATTTGCTCATTCAAATAGTATTCTCGTTGGCTTTTTTCCATTTGCCGTTTCACACGACCTCGCACGCGCTTCTCAACATGCAATAAATCAATTTCATTTTCAATGGCAGCCATCAAATGCTCTAAGCGTGTACCGACATCTGCCGTTTCAAGCAGCTCTTGCTTGTCATCGATTTTAAGAGTCAGATGGGCAGTGATCGTGTCTGCCAAACGGCCTGGTTCTTCGATAGTCCCTAACGATCCTAAGATCTCCGGCGGAATTTTTTTATTCAGCTTGATATACTGCTCGAATTGAGACATCAGCGATCGCATCATGATCTCAATATCTGGTGCTTTTAAGGCAACGTTGACTTCTAAAACATCCTCTAGCACCGCACCCATGTATCCCTGATCTTCCTGATAGGAGATAACTCGAGCTCGTTTTTCACCCTCCACCAACACTTTCACGGTACCGTCAGGTAATTTGAGTAATTGCAATACACTAGAAATCGTCCCCACCTCAAACAAATCAGCAGGAGCAGGATCGTCATTCGCAGATTGACGCTGCGCAACTAAAAAAATATGCTTGTTATCGACCATCGCAGCCTCTAACGCCCGAATGGATTTCTCTCGCCCCACAAACAAAGGGATCACCATATGAGGATAGATCACCACGTCCCGCAATGGCAGAACGGGTATGATTGAAGCATTAGGAGAAGTCACTGGAATTGAAGCTTCGATTTTATCTGACATAATTGTCCTTATTCAGCGCCACCTGCAGAAGATTGCCTTTTGTCGTCCGTGTCATCTGTTTCATACATTAATATCGGTTGGCCTGCATTACTCACTGCATTCTCATCAACCACTACTTTGCTGACACCGACTAAAGAAGGTAATTCGTACATGGTGTCTAAAAGAATATTTTCAAGGATGGCTCGTAGTCCTCGAGCCCCAATTTTGCGTGCCAATGCTTTTTTTGCAATCAAATGAAGGGCTGCTTCCCGAAATTCTAATTCTGCCCCCTCCATTTTGAACAAGGCATGAAATTGTTTGGTCAACGCATTTTTAGGTTTCGTAAGAATCTCGATAAGAGCTGGTTCGTCCAATTCATGTAAGGTCGTTACTACGGGTAAGCGTCCCACAAATTCTGGAATCAATCCATATTTAACCAGATCATCCGATTCAAGTGCCGTCAAGCCTTTTTCAAAGCTTTTATCGTCTTTTTTCAAAGCCGCTGAAAATCCAATACCGGACTTATCACTGCGATCTCGAATCACCTTATCTAAGCCTGAGAAAGCACCTCCGCAGATAAAGAGAATATTCGAAGTATCCACTTGTAAAAATTCTTGTTG
>CAMBHM010000012.1 GCA_945867185.1 Legionella genomosp. 1 | reverse complement strand
TCGACAAACTGGATGCAACCCTTGCAGGCGCGATGATGTCTATCAATGCGGTGAAAGGGGTGGAGATTGGGGCAGGTTTTTCGGCAGTTCTTCAACGAGGCACGGAACATCGAGATGAGATGAATGCAACCGGCTTTTTAAGTAATCATGCTGGAGGTATTTTGGGAGGGATTTCGTCGGGGCAACCTATTGAAGTCAGTATGGCATTGAAGCCTACGCCAAGTATTGTAACGCCTGGGAAAACCAAAGCGGTGTCTGGTGAAACGGTCGACATTGTAACGAAAGGTCGGCATGATTCTTGTGTTGGGATCCGTGCCGTTCCTATAGCAGAAGCCATGATGGCATTGGTATTGATGGATCATTTTTTAAGGCATAAGGCCCAAAACGGGTGAAAGAGGGCATCATGACAAGAGCGTTACGGGTAGCAATCGTTGGGGCCACAGGTGTGGTTGGAGAAACAGCATTAATGGTGTTAGAAGAGCGTGATTTTCCAGTAGCGCAACTCTATCCATTGGCGAGTGAGCGATCGTTGGGTCAAACGGTGCGATTTAAGAAAAAAACATGGGATCTCCTTGATCTGGCAACCTTTTCTTTTGCAGGGGTAGATATTGCCATTTTTTCAGCAGGCACTGCTGTGTCGAAGGTTTATGCCCCTATCGCAGCGGCGGCTGGTTGTGTGGTGATAGACAACACGTCTTGCTTTCGATATGACGATGATATTCCTTTGGTGGTGCCAGAGGTCAATCCTGATCGTGTTGCTGATTATACCAATCGGGGCATCATTGCCAACCCCAATTGTTCGACCATTCAAATGGTGGTGGCTTTAAAGCCGCTGCATGACGCAGTGGGGATTCGGAGAATCAATGTAGCAACGTATCAAGCGGTGTCAGGGACAGGAAAGAAAGCGGTGACGGAATTGATTACCCAGGTTGGGGCGTTATTAAATGGAAAAACGGTTAAACCGAGCGTTTATCCACAGCAAATTGCATTCAATGTCTTGCCTCATATCGATGCTTTTCAGGACAATGGGTATACCCGAGAAGAAATGAAGATGGTATGGGAAACTCAAAAAATATTCGAAGATCCAACTATTCTTGTGAACCCGACGGCGGTTCGTGTGCCGGTGTTGTATGGGCATTCAGAAGCGATTCATGTGGAGTTAAAGGCCCCTCTTACCGCACAAGAGGCGCGACTTTTGCTTAAAAAGGCACCTGGTATTGTCGTGGTGGATGATCCTCTTAAATTAAAATATCCAACAGCTATGACACATGCGGTGGGCCATGATGAGGTATTTGTAGGACGTATTCGACAGGATATTTCTCATCCTTGTGGATTGAACTTATGGGTGGTGGCTGATAATGTACGAAAAGGGGCTGCAACTAATGCGGTCCAAATAGCAGAAATTCTTCAGGAGTTGTATTTGTAGAGGTGTGTATGGATCTTTCTCGAGGACCTTATGCCAACAACCAATCTAGCAGATATTATTAAGAAGATGAAATGGACATTTTTAGGTGGAGGTACCTACAACGCAACGTATAAATCAAAAGAGGCTGTAACCATCGAGGGGGTTACGACTGTTTGGATCTTAAAAATTCCGAAGTATACGGAAGATTCTTTTTATAAGACAGTCACAGATAAAGCGCGTGCCGTTCGAAAATGGCGTCAATTAAATCCCGATTTACCCGCTTGGGAAGGAAATTCCGGTTGGATTTCGCCTTACTTGGGTAATACACCAGCAACGGATGAACAAATCGCTGAGAAATTGTTGGATATATATCGACGCGATCAGATTATATTGGTGGATGCCTGTACTGAAAATAATTTTCTTCGATATGAGGATAAAACAGTATGTATAGATGTTGATTTGGCGTTACGTTCAGACTCGCCTGTTAGTGATAGATTTTGGGGGGCGGATCCTTACAAAACAGTGGAGATCTACTGGGACAACTGCACGCCAAGGTTTCCTAAGTCTGCAAGCTTATTGAGAAGTTTGTTCTACTTTAATTTTTTCCTCATCGAGGACAGAGAAAGAAGATCTCTTAAAGAAAAATATTTGCCGGACTTGACGCCAAACATGATGGTATATTTGCGTTGTTTGCGTAATAAAAAGCATGTCTTGACAATAAGGACGATGGATATTTTGCAGGATATTATTCGCAGAGGGCTTGAGCTGCCAGAGGAGCTGGTGTTTTCGCTATGCGACGTGGTAGCGCGTTCAACTGGGCCAGCAGCACGGTCGCCTGATGCGTCGCCGGTCCGATTGGTTTCTTCACTCTCGTTATTTGCACCGATAGTCGCGTGGGGAGGCCCGAGTAGACAAAGCAGCGAGCTGGCAGACTTTGAAAGATGCACCGCTCCGTCGACATAGACACACAGCACAAATAAAACACATATAGAGTATACTATACGTATATACCGGTGAAAAATGGTTCATAATCGATGACAGATGACAGAGGTGGACGAGGCATTCGTACGTTAGGAGGCGCTTCTTACTTGGTGGATGAAACCATCACCATGGAACGTGAGCGCCGTACGGCTGAGCAGCAGGGACACCGTCAATTGACGCGCGTTCATGCGCGAGAACATGCGCTGGGGGCACCTAATACAGGGCCTGGAGAGGAGTTGCAAAGTAGTTTGTTGGCACATCCCGAGCTTGACAGTCAACGGTTTGATGGTGCGGATAAAACCATTACAGCAGTCCCTCTATGGAACACGGAGGCGCGACGTGAATTTGATAATGAGCGACGAGAGCAAGAGAAGGAAAAACAGTTGCGTCTAGGTAATATGCCTAAATTTTCAACCGCACCAAAACCACAAGGCCCCTAGATAAATGAGCATTGCAGAAGACATCATTGGTCGACGAGTGCCAGATTTTGCACGCTATATACGTGAAGGGGAGTCTTTGGATGATTTGGATGAATATGGGTTTACGCCTCTTATAGAAACGGCTATCACTCGTCAAGTCAAAACAGCCGAACTGCTACTGGATCAGGGCGTTCAGATTAATAAACCAGATGCGACTGGGCGTACGGCATTGCATTGGGCCGTAGACAATCATGATCTGGAGTTATCACGTTTATTATTGGCTCGGGGTGCTAATCCGAATGCGTATACGTCCGCAGGTCTTGCCATTTTGGTTTATCCTGTGTTACGTGGCCAAGATGAGCTCAAACAATTGCTGTATCACCATGGTGCAAAACTTGATTTTGCACTGGACTTTATTGCAGGGAAATTGCTGGGGCATCGATTCGAGCTTCAAGGGGATGTCGATATTCTCAATGCAGAGGGGGAATTCATCGAGTTAGATTATGAGGGGTTTATTCTTGAATTTACCATTGCTGTTTTAAAAGATTCACTACGTCGATTTACCAGTAGTTATTCCACCAAGCAGCTGCGTCATCATTTTCCTTATGTACATGCGATCATCGATGGATTTTCTGTAGCCGATCAGTTATTACAGTTTCAACATATTCCGATCTTAACCAAGGTACATCAAAAGACATTGGCGCAGTTGGCTGCGTCCCCCTTATTGATATTGCCGGCAGCGAGCCGAGGGCATGCCATTGGGTTTGTTCGCTATCAATCTTGGTGGGCCAAGGTAGATCGGGGTGAAAACAGCTTAAAAGAAGGGAGTGTGATCCTCTATCGAATGGCGCGCCCTGATCTCATTACAGGCGCTTTTTTACAAGAGTTCTTATATAAAAAACAAAGTAGAGAATTTTACCATGAGCGGATCAATCAACTCTTAGGATTAGAGCCTGTCGCACAGATACCAATGAGCGCTCAGATTGTGGGGAACTGTTCTTGGGCAAATATGCAGGCGTTGGTTCCTGTGGCTTATGTGTTACTACAGCAGGTGAGCAAGTCCCTGTCTTATGAATCCGCACTCACGTTGTATGATGCTTGGGTAGAATGGGATAAAGATCGCGCGCTGGATGAGTGTATTCAGCGATTTTATTTGGTGGATCGGATCCGAAAAGCAAGTTATGCGGCCATGCTTGGCGGAGTACTGTTTCAAGCTTGTGACGATTTAAAAGGCGATCATGTGAAGCGTGCTGAAAAAATTGTACCTATTCTTAGCTTGCCGGACTATGACTATATTTTGAAAAGCTATTTAGAGACGTATTGTATCAAACGACTCACAAGAAGAGGGAACAATCTTTTAAAACTACTCGATGATTGCGGCGTGAACCCTAATATCGGTATCAACCCTATTGCAACAGGACTTCGTGAGCGTCAATAAACCATGTAAAGGTAAGGTGTCCAGGAGTTCCCGCTAGAAAAGTTCAGTGCTGGCTGGCTCAGAGGAGCTAACGGGAATGACTGATTTATTCTTTTGTTTCCGTGGGTTTTTTCCGAGTTTGCTCAGACCGTAACGGCACCACACGATTGCCCTGAGGGGGTTGTTGTGTATTGGGGTTGGTTCTTCGTCGTGGAGTTCCTGTCGCTGATGGAGCGCGTGGTGTGGGCGAGTGTCCAGTTGTCGTATTTGAGCGCCTTCTGCGATTGGCTGAAGAGGCGCCTCTTTTTTCAGAAGAGAGTCCCGTCGTGGGTGTCGTTGAGGTGTGTTGTGTGTGAGTGGTTTGAGAGTCTAGTACACCTATTTGATGAAGAAAGCGGATCCAAAGTCCCTTCAAAAGGCTGGGGCTGGTGATAGAAGTGGGATAAGCAAAGGATTTGACGACTGGTTCGTCATGGACCACACGTGGTAAATCAGTTGGCATCAGTTCTAACTCAGGTTGCTGAATTAATGCGTAGCTTGGTTTCTTATTTTTACCGACGTTGTCCTCTTTGAGACGTACAATATTGTATTGTGGCGCATGTAAATAGGGGTTGGCAATGATTAATACATGGACATCATGCCGTTTTTCGATACTCAAAATGAAGTCACGTTTTTCGTTGATGATGAAGGTGGCCATTTCTACAGGCAGCTGCACTTGGATTTCTCGTGTTTTTTCTTTTAACGCTTCTTCCTCAATCAGACGAATGATTGAGAGCACATGGGACTGAATATTACGAACAGTACCGCGGCCTTCACAACGAGGGCAAATTTCTTGCGCAGTTTCGCCCAAGGAGAGTCGTAGACGTTGTCTGGACATTTCAAGAAGCCCAAATCTAGAAATTCTACCTACCTGAATACGAGCACGGTCGGCTTTGAGTGCTTCTTTTAACTGGTTCTCAACGTCCCGTTGGTTTTTACTGGAACTCATGTCAATGAAGTCAATGACCACTAAGCCCCCTAGATCACGCAGACGTAGTTGTCTTGCAATTTCATTGGCTGCTTCTAGGTTCGTGTTGAGTGCAGTGGCTTCAATATCGGTGCCACTGGTGGCTTTGGCTGAGTTGATATCAATGGAAACCAGGGCTTCAGTTCGGTCGATAACCAACGCGCCCCCGGATGGTAAGGCCACTGTGCGCTGATAAGCCGTCTCAATTTGGCTTTCAACTTGATAAAAATTAAACAATGGAATCGTATTGTTGTAGAGCTTTAAGTGCGGTAAAAAATCAGGCTTGACCTGTTCAATATATTGTCTGGCTTTGACGTAAGATATTTGATCATCGATGATGATTTCGGAGATTGATTTGCGTAAATTGTCCCGAATGGAGCGGATGATCACATCGCCTTCTTGGTGAATTAAACAAGGGGCCAGTTGTGCGTGATAGGCTTGTTTTATTGCTTGCCATTGATTACAAAGCATATTGAGATCAGCTTGGAGCTCGTCTTGACTCTTTCCAACGCCAGCAGTTCGAATGATGAGACCCATGTCTTCATTGAGCTCTAATGCATTTAAGGTTTCTTTTAACTCATCGCGATCATCGCCCTCAATGCGTCTAGAAATGCCGCCTGAACGAGGGCTGTTTGGCATGAGCACTAAGTAGCAGCCTGCCAAGGTTATGAAGGTAGTGAGCGCTGCGCCTTTGTTGCCTCGCTCCTCTTTATCCACTTGAATCAACAACTCTTGTCCTTCACGAAGACAAGCGGTGACTGAAGATTTGTCGGGATCGGCATGGTTACCGCGTTTTATTAAATATTCTGGGGCAATTTCTTTTAAAGGTAAAAACCCTTGCCGTTTGGCGCCATACTCGACAAAAACCGCATCGAGACTGGGTTCACGACGCGTAACCACTGCTTTGTAAATATTACCTTTTTTCTTCACTTCAGCTGGACATTCAATGTCTAGGTCGTACAAGTGATTGTCTTTTACCAGTGCGACACGAATTTCTTCGCTTTGGGTCGCGTTGATTAACATTTTTTCCATGAGTGATCCCATTATTAGGGCGCTCTGTTACGTTATTAAAAGTTAAGCATGGTCCAACATCCTAAGCGCTTGATTGTAACGGTGTGTCATTATAACCCGTTGTTGGATAAGGAATAACATAAGGCAGAGAACGCTGAAGGCCTTATTCCAAAGGGACATGAACACAGGGTTACAGGGAGGCTCATTCATCGATCGCAGGCGGTTCACATTCATGATGTTGTATAAGGTGCCTTCGCAGTGATCTGATGAGTGTATATTCAATTTTGCTCGGGTGCTGGAGTGCTTTCTTCGATCAGTGACGTAAGAAAAGCGCGGTTTATTTGGTAATGCGTTATACTGTGGTTATTAATTCTGTTGCGTGAATTATATCTTCATGCAGTAATGCCATTCTATCAAAGAAATGGCCCGTAGCCAATAGGTTTAAGCAATGAGTGTTCGATATGTAGAAGTCGGTGCTGAGGAAGCAGGGCAGCGATTGGATAATTATTTGATTCGCGTTTTAAAAGGGGTCCCTAAAAGTCATGTGTACCGGATGATTCGTGGTGGTGAGGTGCGTGTTAATAAAAAACGTGCACAAGCCTCCTCGCGGGTGTGTATAGGGGATCTGATTCGAATTCCCCCTGTCCGGATGGCAGAAAACAAAACAGTCCATGTAGGCGCGCAATTGGCCGAGCGATTACACGAATGCATCCTTTATGAAGACAGCCATCTGTTGGTCGTGAACAAACCGGCAGGACTTGCAGTACATGGGGGGAGTGGGTTGAGCTTGGGGGTGATAGAGGCGTTACGGCATTTACGTACAGATCTTTCTTATCTTGAATTGGTGCACCGCTTGGATAAAGAGACATCAGGTTGCTTGGTACTGGCCAAAAAAAGAAGCACGTTACGAGCCATTCACGCTTTACTGCAAGAAAGGTTGGTGCAAAAAACCTATTGGGCGTTGTTAGGCCATCCTTGGGAAGGTAAAAAATTGGTGACAGTGGCGGTGGCTTTAGAAAAGAACACGTTGAAATCGGGCGAGCGAGTGGTTCGGGTGAGCGCGCTGGGTAAAGCCTCTGAAACGACCTTTAAGCTGCTTGAGAATTATCAGAATGCCTGTTGGGTCGAGGCCACACCGAAAACAGGAAGAACACATCAAATCAGGGTGCATAGCGCCTATTTGAAGCATCCCATTGTAGGCGATGAGAAATACGGGGGTGATTTGCTGGATTTAGATGCAAAAAAAACACGACTTTATTTGCATGCAAGAGCCATTCAATTTAATCTGGGCGGCGTGAACCATGTGTTTCAAGCAGAATTGGATCTGCGATTCACCGATACATTGAAACAGTTGCGATTAAGGAGAAACGTTGGCCATGACTAAGCCCTATCGCTTGGTGGTGTTTGATTGGGAAGGGACCTTAGGCGATACAGTGGGTCCTGTGTTGAATGCGATATCCGCCGTTGCTCGGCAGCTTCACTATGAGACGTTTGATTTGGAACGTGCACGGGGGGTTGTGAGTTTAGGTCTTGGATTGGCTATTCAAAAATTATTCCCTGATTTGTCACTGCATCAACAGCAGCAATTTTTGCATACCATTCACCAAGTGTTGGCCACTAATTCGTTGGAGTCTTGTTTGTTTCCTGGTGCGATGGATTTGTTGGAATCCCTCAAACAGGAGGGTGTTGATTGCGCCATTGCAACCAATCGAGGGGCTGCGTCCTTGCAGCGTGTGTTGCAGAGCTTGGGTATTAAAGACATGTTCGCAGTGACCCGATCTGCGGGATCCATGCCTGCAAAACCTTGCCCCAAAATGTTGGAAGACATCATGGCTGTGTGTGGGGTATCCGCATCAGAGACACTCATGGTGGGTGATTCTATCACGGACATAGACATGGCAGTACAAATACAAGTCGACGCAGTAGGGGTCGATTTTTACCATCAAAATGAGCCAGCTTTACGTGCTGCAGGCGCAATGGCCGTGTTTGATGAGTACAGTCAATTGGCAGCGTTTTTACGACCTAAGCAGAGGTGATGTTGTGAGTACAGTAACCGGTTTGCCTAATTTATTAACTTTATTGCGTATATGTCTCATCCCCATCTTTATTGGGGTGTTTTATTTGCCATTTTCTTGGGCGCATGGGGCGGCAGCGGTTATTTTTGCACTGGCAAGTTTTACGGATTGGCTAGATGGATTTCTAGCGCGCAAATTACAACAAATATCGCCATTTGGTGCCTTTTTAGATCCTGTTGCGGATAAGCTATTGGTTGCAACGAGTTTGCTGCTCTTGGTAGGCGCTAAAGATCTCAATTACATCACCTTGCCTGCTATTGTGATCGTGGGCCGTGAAATTGTCATTTCTGCCTTGCGGGAGTGGATGGCTGAAATTGGTCGAAGTGCCAGTGTGACGGTGAGTTACATTGGTAAAGTAAAAACCTGCTTGCAGATGTTCGCTTTGGTATTGTTGCTGGCCTTTTATCCTGCAACCTCCTATTGGGGGGCATTGGGATTTGTATTATTGTATGTGGCCGCCATTTTAACGATTTGGTCGATGGTGATTTATATTTTGATTGCCTGGCCGTTATTAGTGAAAAAACAGTAGGGATTATTATTGACAGCAGATCAATTTCAGGTAGAATTGCTCCCCGTAGAGATGCGGGAATAGCTCAGTGGTAGAGCACAACCTTGCCAAGGTTGGGGTCGCGAGTTCGAGCCTCGTTTCCCGCTCCAAATCTAAGCGACCCTCCTGTCGCTTTTTTTTTAGGCTGTGTGGCAGAGTGGTCATGCAGCGGCCTGCAAAGCCGCGTACGCCGGTCCGATTCCGGCCTCAGCCTCCAAACACCTGCCCAGGTGGCGAAACAGGTAGACGCAAGGGATTTAAAATCCCTCGGTGGTAACACCATGCCGGTTCGATTCCGGCCCCGGGCACCACTTACAAGTCACTCACAAGCCAAATTGACAAAAAAGAAAAATAAATATACAATCTGGTCTTATTGTTTCTATTTTCAGAGGTGAGTATTGTGTTTGGACTCATTCAAATGCTTAAAGAGTTACGTGGGTTTGTTGGGCGTGTTGGCAAGCACGGGATAGAGCTCTTCTATTTTCAGCTCGACAACGTGGGAGAGGTGATCTTGAGCGAGCGTGCATTTGGTTCTCGACCGGATGCGTTCTCTGGGTGGTCCCGATTCTTTCCGCTGATTACTGTTCCAGCTTGGCTTCTTGCTGTGTCTATTATCCCTGCTGTTTACCATTCGGCGCTGGGTCTTCGTGCTTGGTTTGTGGATCTCACGAATGTGGCTTTGGTTCATGAAAGGACGAAACGCCCTCATCCAGTGAAGTGGTATCAAGGGCTATATGCTGTACCGGGATGGTTTTTTGGTCTATCACTTGGTCTGTTATCGATGAGTGTGGTGGCAGCAGCGCGTGTTATTCGACAGTCTGCAAGTGCCGCTTGGCAGCAGTTTGCATGGATCACGCATAAGGCCCTTGAGTCAGGGGATAAAGACGATATTTTTGGAAAAGATAAACCACTTATTGGGACCGATCGTTATTTTGGGTGGCCAGGCATTCTGCTTGGAACAGGGATGGGGGTGCTTGGATTTTTGACTGTAGGGATCTTTCGAGTGATAAAAGACTCCACCTTAACAACCTGGTATTTGTTCGCTGAAATGACCGCTAAAGCGCTGCCTGAAGACATCGTTTTGGATAACTATTGGACAGAATCACGATGCAACGCGGACGGATCGAAAAATCGTTGGAAAATATATGGATTGGGGATGCTGGGGATCCCTGGTGGCATAGGGCTTGGGATTATAGGATTCGGCGTTGTCATCGGTGCGCGTATTGTTGGGAACACGCTCCTGAGTGCTTGGAATGCCTTTGCGATCGTGACGAATCTTGCGTTATTTGACCTATCGGAATCGGATCAACTCTCAAAGACAGAGGCGCATCTCATGGGGGTATTGGGGTATATCCCAGGTGCGCTATTGGGATTGATCGGGTTTGGTGTGGTTGTGGTGGGTCGTGTGATTGGGGAATCGATGCAAACGACCTACCATGTGTTTGCAGAAATAACCAATTTAGTGCTTGAAAGTGGCACAAAAGAGGACAATTTTGGGAAAGAATCACGAACCAGTTGGATAAAAAAATATGTGATGGGTTCTCCTGGATTACTATTAGGACTTGGCCTAGGTGTGCTTGGCGCAACGGTCGCTCTCAGTGCGCGACTCATTGGGAACTCTGTATTAAGTGCGTGGGATGCGACGGCCGCACTCATCAATCTGGCTTTGATTGATCTAGACGAAACAGAACGATTTTCTTACTCAGATCCTCATTCTCGATTGGGGATGCCGGGATATGTGATTGGAGCAGTCTTTGGTGTGGTTGGGTTTGTGTTGGTGTTTCCAGTACGGATGGTTTTGGAATCTATTCAATCGAGCTGGTCTCAGTCGGTTAAACTCATTAATTATGCGCTGGCTTCGAACGATAAGTTAACAGAAGATAACAGCGTCAAACATTGGTATAAAAAATATGTTTTAGGACTACCTGGTCTGATGATTGGAACGGCTCTGGGTGCGATGGGATATGTGTTGGTACAGGGTTTAAAAAACAACACGTTGACAGCGTATTATTTGTTCGCACGTATGACCAATGAAGCATTGGATCCTGCTGTAAAAAACACGGTTTTTGGCCAGGATAAACGCACGAATTTTTGGCACATGTATGGATTGGGTGTCTTAGGGATTCCTGTTGGCTTTGGGGCTGGGATTTTAGGGTTTGCCACAGTGGGGATTGGCCGTGTGATAGGGAATACGGCCCTTTCTGCTTGGGATGCGTTTGCGGCGGTTACCAATATTGCGTTACTTGATCAAGATAAAAAAGACCGTATTGCATTATTAGACGATGCGAATAAAGGAAATCATTGGTTGGGTGGTTGGGTGGGTGTGCCGATAGGTGCTTGTGCTGGGATGATAGGCTTTGTCGTGGTGGGTGCTGTTCGTGTGATGTCGGAATCCATGCAAACAAGTTGGCATGTCTTCTCTAAGATGGTTGATTGGGCACTACCACAGGACTCTGAAATGGATGATCAAGACACACGTCAGAGTGTTGTTAAAAAATATATAGTAGGGTTTCCTGGGGTTCTCCTAGGCATAGGACTTGGAGCATTGGGAGTAGTTGTCATCGGCGCCATACGGATCACGGTGCAATCTATTCTAAGCACTATTTTTATGACAACCCTTTTCCTGAATCTTGCATGGGCTGATAAAAAGTCAATCCTGCCTGAGAGTGATCGGTCTTGGAAAGATCATCTATTAGGGTTGCCAGGGGCAGCATTGGGCGGCCTTGTGATTGGCCCTCTTTTCTTTGTGATGAGCTCTTGGGATCGTATAAGAGACAATGTGCTTATCAGTGCTTGGCGTGCGTTTGTAACCGTTACCAATCTAGGTCTTATGGATTTAGAAGCGCCGGACCGATTGCCCATTAAATCAGACGTGCGTACGAAATATGAACGGTTTTTAGGATCCGCCGGGGCTTTATTTGGTGGCGTCGTGGGCATACTGGGGTTTGTTGTAGCCTTAGGTGAACGGTTCGTTGTACATAATATCTATTCTGGACGCCTTGCCTACCATTATACTGCTACGTTGGCAGATGAGGTGATGCCTGACGTTGTGCCGGATCTACGGCATGGGGCATTTAAATATCTGGTGGGTGCGCCTGGATTATTGCTAGGGGGCGCTATAGGGCTCTTAGTCGCCGCATCGATTGAAGTCAGTGACTGCTTCAAGCAAAGTGCTAGTTCTTTTTTGTATTTATCTGGATCTTTCCTAAATGCGAACGTTGGACATTCGCATTGGAAAGGGTTACAGGACGATCAGCGTCAGATTCATGAGAAATGGGCTGGCCTGCTTGGATATGGAGCGGCACTGCTCACCACAGTACCACTCAGTGCGATGTATTTTATGGTGGTTCAGGTGGCACTTCCCCTCGTGGTTTTTTCTGTAGGTGCTGCTGCGTCGCTGGTAACGGCAAGCTATAAAGCATACAAAATGTTTGACTCCCCCAGATTTAAGAAAGAAGAGTGCTCGGATGTTAAGATGAATCAGATGAAAAATCTGTACGCTTCTTTGAATGTTTGGGGTAACTTTGAGGCAGGAAAACCATGCTTGTCTCAGCAAACAGGCGGTAAAGGACCAGGTAATTTTGTGCGAAAAATGATGTTTTTTAATATTGATTCCATGACGGAATGGACGTTGGATGCCATCTTGTTAGCTTATAAAACCAGCTTGAATCAAGGGGGTTTTTTTGAGATAAATAGTGCTGAGAGGGACGAGATCTTGCAGCAAGTCAAGGCACACTATAAGACATTGGATAGTCGGATAGATACGTCACAAGAGATTGATCTTCGTGAGAAACAAATTGAAAAAATTGTCGATTTTGTTTGGAAAAAGGTCAAAAATGAAGTGGATTCTGTTCCAAAAGATCTGTATCCTCTGAGCGATTATTCATGGAGTGATCGATTTTTTGGAAAGGTGAGTGATTGTTCGACAGAAAAGAGCGATTATCAGAGATCGTTAACTAGTTAAAGGAAGGTTGTTGATATGTATACAACAAAAAGTGAAAACAGGCCAGTTGTGGCCCGTGCAGCCAGCAGATCTGTTAGAACGACACGCTCAAGAGTGAGTGTGATGGATACTATTGAGGAAGGGGTTCCAACGCCTAGAGCGGATATAGATACAGTGATGAAAGCCCCCCCCATCACGCCACCTGACATCACGACCTTCTCTCACGGGATGATGCAAAAAAAATTCCTAGCGCTCTCGCTTGAACCATTTGAGAAGACTCTTGAACAAGCAGTTGAGAGTGAAATGAAGGCGATGGGTAGTCAGTGTGAGGTTGATGCCCGCGATTCTGATAGAACCGGATCGGTTGATCCGACAGGAATAATTCTAGAGGACGCACGAGTATATGTGTGTCGGCCTGGTTCAAGATTAAGATCCTGAAGATAAGGCTCGTGAGTCAGTACGAAAAAAGATAGTATAATAACGTATGCTTTAATCTTTCTTTTGAAGTGCATGAGGTGATCATGACGTTTGTCGTAACGGAAAGCTGTATCAAGTGTAAATATACCGATTGTGTAGAAGTTTGTCCTGTGGATTGCTTCTATGAGGGCCCTAATTTTTTGGTGATTCATCCTGAGGAATGCATCGATTGTGCTTTGTGTGAACCGGAGTGTCCAGTCAATGCGATTGTGTCTGAGGATGATTTGACAGACGATCAGCAGGTGTTTTTATCTCTGAATGAAACGTTATCTAAAACCTGGCCGAATATCACAGTTAAAAAAGACGGTCCACCCGATGCTAAGTCTTGGGAGGATGTGGTTCATAAATTGGCTTACTTAGAAAAAGAGTGGAAGGATTAGCCGAGGCGATCTCTCAGACAGAGCGGGTGTTGGGGGAGCAAGGTCGCCTGAGTACTGCGATTGAAGGATTCATACCCCGCGCGCAACAAGTCGAGTTGGCTGGAATGATTGCGCGTGTGATATATGAAAAGACTCAATTGGTCGCAGAAGCAGGCACTGGGACTGGGAAAACCTTTTCTTATTTAGTGCCCTGTTTGCTGAGTGGCAAGAAGGCCGTGCTGTCTACAGCTACCAAAACGTTGCAAGATCAATTGTTTCAAAACGATTTACCCCTTTTGATTAAAGCGTTGGGG
>CAMBHM010000011.1 GCA_945867185.1 Legionella genomosp. 1 | reverse complement strand
GGAAAGATTCGATACACTGGATGGTTCAAAATTGCTTCAGATCGCTGTGTGTGGTGGTTATGTAGAGATTGTTCGAAAATTACAGTCAAAGAACCCAGCGTTGGTGTTAACCAAAGATTTATTAGTGATGGCTGTAAAAAATAATAAGGCCGCTATGATTGATCTCTTTGACCCAACGTTCATTCAGGAGGACAAGGGCGATCTACTAATCGATGCTCTAGCGTTTGGAGCCGATGATACGGCACGTGCGTTAATCGCTAAAGGTGCCATATTGGGAGCGGGTTGGAAAAGATGGTATCATTATGGCCACTATTCGACTCCCTCGGTGATGGAGAAAGCAAGGAGAGATAGGGACGCCGAAAAAGAAAAATGTCAATCAGTTTTTTTGAGATTAGAATTAGAAGATGAAAAAAATAAGGATCTGAACTATTTAATTCTTATTGAAAAAATAAAGGCCTTCACTGAGGCGAGCAAAAAGATCCACTTAGCCTCTATTTATGAAGAAATGGTGCATGCTGAGCTGTGGTCTCGTCTTAATGCTGCACTTGAGTTCACTCTTCGGTCGAACGAGTCAACGGTGATCAAGGACGTCGTGATTTATGGAGAGCCTGATTCTATTCAGTATGATAGGAACTCTCATAGAGAAAATGTCAGGAAATTGTGCGAAAAGGGGTATTGGTTACAGCAAGAAAATATAAACAATGCTAATGTGACTATTTTTTATACTGGCATTCTTGGGGTATTAGCAATTATTGCATTCACTGCGATACTGATGAGCGGTGTCGTCCCTTTCTCTGCTCCTATGATTCTCGTGTATATACTCGGGCTGCCTTTCTCTGGCCAAGTCCTATTTTTTTGCGGTGACGGGCTTAGGGGCCCAAAGAGTATTCAAGTCGTCAAAGAAATTGTTTATGAGGTTGCGGAAACGTTTAGAAACATGCGGCAACAGCCTGAGGGTCAGGCTGGATCTGGAAATTTAGTGTGATGATTGTAAACAGATCCTATTTCACTTAGAGGAGTATATGATGGCTGGAGATAGAGGGGTTGAATTAACGGAAAAAAATCCAAAGTTGGCATGGGTTCTTCAGATAGATGCAGAATGTTTGAATTTCAACTTGGGAGAAGGGCGTTCTGGCATGAAACATTGTTTATTTAAAGAAAAAGCCTCTGCGCAAGCATTTCTTAATTGGTTGAAATCGGAGCGTTCTCCCTTAGCAACTATAGATAAAAATACAATAAAGACGTACGGTGTTAAGGTAACTGATATTACTAATGACACGCCTCCTGGTAGAGGGGAGAATATTTTCCGGGTGAGAGTGAGCGCTGATCAGTGGAATACTTTGGTGGAGGAGGAGTCGGTCAAGCCTCAGGCAGAAGCGGTTGCTGTTCATCGAGGACCTGCTAGGTAGGTGAATAACCTCCTAGAATCCATTGAATTTGACTGGTCAAGTTGATGGTGATCTCTGATAATTCTTCGATGGCTGGATCTTCATAGGGGTTGCTGCCGGGATGCGTTCTTTCATGGGTTTTCATGAGGGCGTCTCGTGTTGTTTGTAACCAAGCAACTTGAGGGGCAAACAGATGCAGCATGCCTTCGACCCATTGATCCAATAATTGCCAATAAGGATCGTCTGATAAGGTCATTTTAAATCGTTTGATAAAGGTCAATACGTGTTGTGCTTCGTAACATATTTCAGATGTGACCCATCGGTTGACGGTGAACAATCGAATGGGTTGGCCATATCTATTCATAGCAATGCAAACAAGGTGGGTCATGGGGTTGTCTAAATTTTTTTTCCAATCGGTCAAAGGGATTGGTTTGATGTGTTTTGGAATGTGCTTGTAGCGCATGAAGCAATGAAAGTGTCCTTGCTCATGAGTCAGCGTATTCTCTCGATGGCAATGATAAAAATACTGTGCGCCGGTTTGATGATCAATCCGATCTCCTTTTGGGTAGTGCATCATGCTGATATGTCGACGTTTTTTTTGTAAAGTATGGTGAAGAATGGTTTTGCCAGCAGCAGTAGTCATTTGTTGCTGTGAACGCAGGACTTGCTCGGCATAAGGCAATAACTTGGATCTGCGCCATGAGGTTAGTGTGGGTAAAATAAAAGGCACTGGTTCGTGTATCATGAGGCAAACACAATGAATGTTGTTGTGGAAGACCCTGCTCGCACAAGGGTGCTTGTACGAGCAGGTAGGTATTAGCTACCGCTGCAACCAGCACAGGTGCTAGCACCAGTAGCGCCTTTGCAACCAGTACAGCCCTTGCAGCCTTTACAACCCGTACAACCTTTACAACCTTTGCAGCCTGTGCAAGAAGATTGTTGTGCGCTTGCAGTATCATCTGCATAAGCCACAGGAACAATCGTTGCAGCCGAGAGGGTTGTTAGTAATGCAGCAATAGCAAGTGACGTTTTTTTCATGATTTCATTCCTTGAGTATGAGTAAGATACATGGGTCTAAAACAGTAACCCGTTAATCATCTTAGCAAAAGTGTTTCACTACTCATAGGGGATCTGTCATAAAAAAATTAAAAAATTTAAATCAGAGGCAGCTATACTGTGATGTCGGGACTCACTGCTGTGATGTGAAGTTATTTGTGAGTGAGCGCGGTTTATGCTATTTTTGTTCACATGATTGACTTGCATTGTCATAGCCATTTTTCAGATGGAGAATTAAGCCCGGCTGCGCTGCTGAATAAAGCAGTGTCTCTACACGTGCGTCTGTTGGCCTTGACCGATCATGATACGACGGAAGGGTTATTGTCGTTACATCAGGCAGCTTGTGATGCAGATATCACCATCATTGATGGGGTTGAATTGAGCGTGCGTTGGAAAAAGTATGATCTGCATGTGATAGGACTTCGTATCAACCCCGATCATCCAAGCTTACGCGCGTTGATTGCAGTACAGACGCAACGTCGTATAGATCGGGCGAAACAAATTGCACTGCAATTAGTGGATGCGGGGGTGCAGGAGGCTTATTCTAAAGCTTGTGCAGTGGCAGGACATGAACGGGTTGTAAGGACACATTTTGCAACAGTCTTGATTCAAGAAGGTCGAGCTGTTGATATGAAACACGCTTTTAAACGGTTTTTGGGGCAGGGGTGCGTGGGCTATGTTCAAACTGATTGGGTGGGGTTGTCAGAGGCGGTGTCGACCATTGTTGAATCAGGAGGGCAGGCGGTGATTGCGCATCCTTTAAAGTATGGATTGACTCGTACGAAGCTGCATGCGTTAATCCTCGCCTTTAAAGAGGCAGGTGGAGCGGGTATAGAAGTGGTGTCTGGCACCATGACGGACGCGCAAGCACAAGAGTTGGCAGGGCTTTGTCATCGGTATCAGTTACTTGCTTCGACAGGCTCTGATTTTCATGGAGATCTACTCTCGTATACAGGCCTTGGTCAACAGCGCCCTTTGCCGGTAAACTGTACCCCTATTTGGAATCAATGGACGAGCTAATATGACTCAGTTTTTTGCAATTCATCCGGATAATCCACAAGCACGTTTGTTGCGACAGGCTTCAGCTGTGGTAGAAGAGGGCGGGCTGATTGCTTATCCCACTGACTCAGGCTATGCGTTGGGATGTGCGCTCGGTAATAAATCCGCATTGGAGCGAATAAGACGCTTAAGACAGTTAGATAAGCATCATAATATGACCTTGGTCTGTAGTGATCTATCTCAGATTTCCACTTATGCGCGCGTGAATAATGCCGTTTTTCGTTTGTTAAAGGCCTTCACCCCAGGTTCTTATACGTTTATTTTGAATGCAACCAGTGAAGTGCCTCGGCTGATGTTACACCCCAAACGAAAAACCTTGGGGTTGCGTGTGCCAGAAAACACCATCACATTGTCGTTGTTGGAGTGTTTAGAAGCTCCTTTGATGAGTACGACCTTGATTTTACCTGGTGCAAGTGCGCCGCTCAGTGAGCCTGAGGCCATCAAAGATATATTGGGTAACTGTATTGATTTGGTGATAGATGGTGGAAACTGTGGGCATGAACCCACTACAGTAGTGGATTTAACGGGTGAATACCCGGTGATTCTACGCGAGGGGAAAGGGGATCCTGCGCCCTTTCGCTAATATGAAATGAGGAAATGAATGTCAGTGTTTAGTCATAATAAACGGGTTGTGTCTGGAATGCGAGTGAGTGGCCGATTGCATCTTGGCCATTATCATGGGGTGCTGAAAAACTGGTTGAAATTACAGCATCAATACGATTGTTATTTTTTTGCAGCCGACTGGCATGGGCTAACCACACGCTATAACGAACCAGGCGTACTCGAATCGCTCGTGTGGGACATGGTGGTGGATTGGTTGGCTTGCGGGATCAATCCAAGTCTTTCTCGACTGTTTATTCAATCGTGGGTCCCAGAACATGCCGAGTTACATGTATTGCTTTCGATGATAACGCCTTTAGGATGGCTAGAGCGGGTGCCTTCTTACAAAGATCAACAAGAGAAATTACGCGATAAGGATTTATCAACGTATGGTTTTTTAGGGTACCCGTTGCTGCAAAGTGCAGATGTATTATTATATAAAGCTGACTTGGTTCCGGTTGGGGATGATCAAGTGGCTCATATTGAGTTGATCCGTGAGGTGGCGCGGCGGTTTAATCATTTATATGGGCGTGAGCCTAATTTCGAAGCCTTGGCCCTGGACGCTATAAAAAAAATGGGTAAGAAAAACAGCACATTGTATAGTCAATTACGGCAGTCTTTTCAGCAAGAGGGGTGCCATGACTCGTTGAGTACGGCGCGTGCTTTGATAGCCAACCAACACAATTTGTCTATCGGTGATAAAGAGCGATTGCTTGGATATTTAGATGGCGCTGGAAAAATTATTTTACCTGAGCCACAGGTCCTGTTGACAGAGCATGCCAAAATGCCAGGTATAGACGGACAAAAAATGTCTAAATCTTATCATAATACAATCAGTTTGCGTGAAGAGCCCGATCAAGTGGAAAAGAAAATCCTAACGATGCCGACCGATCCTGCGCGTGTGAAACGGACCGATCCTGGCGAGCCGGAAAAATGTCCTGTTTGGCAATTTCATAAAATATATTCGGATGACTCTACGCAAGCATGGGTACAAACGGGATGTCGTTCTGCAGGCATTGGATGTGTGGATTGTAAGCGTCCTGTGATTGATGCTATCAATCATGAATTACAGCCGATCCAACGATCTATTAAGGAATATGAAGCAGATTTAAGCTCTGTCAAACGAATTGTGGCAGAAGGGAGTGAACAGGTACGGATTGAAGCGAACAAAACATTGCACGATGTGCGTGAAGTAATGGGGTTGGATTATTAATGTCTAGTGAGCGGATCCAAAAAGTATTAAGTCAAGCGGGGTTTGGATCGCGGCGTGAAATGGAGCGCTGGATTGAGGGGGGGTTGGTTCATTTAAATGGGGTGCTTGCAAAGTTAGGCGATGTGGCAACTCCTGACGATACACTCAGTGTTAAGGGACGCGTCATTGCCAACCCGTTAAAAATGCATTTGAAAACACGCCTGTTGGTCTATCACAAACCCGTGGGTGAAATTTCGAGTCGACGGGATCCCAAGTTTACAAAAACCGTTTTCGATGGCCTGCCCCATATGAAACAAGGACGATGGATCCAGGTAGGCCGATTGGATCTCAATACCTCTGGGTTGTTGCTGTTTACGAACAACGGGGAGTTGGCCAATAGATTGATGCATCCACGATATGGGCTCGAACGAGAATACGCGGTACGGATTTATGGGCAGGTGAGCCCCGACGCAGTGAGTGCTCTATTAAAAGGCGTTGAACTTGAGGATGGGGTTGCCAAATTCAAGCGGGTGGAATGGCGAGGTGGAGAAGGCAGTAACAGCTGGTATCATGTGGTATTGAGTGAGGGGCGTAATCGAGAAGTTCGACGGCTCTGGGAGACCCAAGGGGTGGAAGTCAGTCGGTTGATTCGTGTTCGATATGGTTCTTTGTGGATGCCTCGCTCGCTGGCCAGAGGTCAGTGGGTGGAGTTGTTACCGAAAGAGGTGGAGGAGTTTGTAGCAGCATTGCCAGAGGTCAAAGCCTGATGAAACCCATGCGAAGAAGGAAGCCCCCTCTTTCCACTGCACCTATTGAAGCGGTTGTAGAAAAATTCAGTCATGAGTGTCGTGGCATTGCACGTATCGCAGGAAAAACGACATTCATTCAAGAAGCCTTACCTGGTGAAACGGTGTCGTTTCAATACATCCGTAAAAAGCGAGAGTATGATGAAGGACGTTTGCTCTCTGTGATCACGCCTTCCAAAGATCGTGTGGTCCCGCGTTGTCCGCATTATGCTTTATGTGGAGGGTGCTCGCTGCAGCATTTGGCTGAAGCCACTCAAATCCATGAAAAGCAAACCTTGCTGTTGGATTTGCTGGCCCGCGTTGCGCATTCTGCTCCAGAAACTATGTTGGCGCCGTTGGCGAGTGATGCCTGGCATTATCGAAATAAAGCGCGCTTGAGTGTGCGTTATGTGGAAAAGAAACAAGCGGTATTGGTCGGATTTAGAGAAAAAAATAATCCACGTTATGTGACAGAGATAACAACTTGTCCTGTATTGAATGCCCATATGGATGCACAATTGGGGCCTTTGCGCGAGCTGTTGGTTTCATTAGATGATCCAGCCGGAATCGCTCAAGTTGAAGTGGCTGCAGGAGATGATGCGCTCGCTTTGATTCTTCGCACGCTAACGCCTTTAAGTGTTGAAGATGAAGAAAAAATCAGGGCGTTTGCACGCCTCGCTGACGTACGCATTTTTTTGCAGGCAGCAGGGCCAGATAGTGTGACGTTGTTTTATCCAAACGATGGCAACGAGTATTTGACTTATGCCATCGATGATATTCGGTTTCGATTTCACCCGACTGATTTCACACAAGTCAACTCAGGATTGAATCGTTTGATGGTGCAACAAGCACTGACTTTGTTGGCGTTGGATCCGACAGATGTAGCACTTGATTTATTCTGCGGACTGGGTAATTTTACTTTGCCGATGGCAAAGCAAGCTGCTTTTGTGACGGGTATTGAGGGCAGTGCAACCATGGTGTCTCGGGCTAGCATGAATGCACGAGAGAATGGGATAACAAATACCGCGTTTCAAACGGCAAATCTGGATGAGGTTGAGGGGCTTTCAGCCTGGAAGGGACGTGGAATTTCTAAGCTTTTGTTGGATCCACCGCGCACTGGGGCCCTTGAGATTGTCAAACAAATGCAGAGGATACAACCTGAGCGTATTGTCTATGTTTCCTGTAATCCGGCAACCTTCGCAAGAGACGCAGAACTGTTAGTCAACACACAAGGGTATCGGCTTGCTGCCGTTGGGATCATGGATATGTTTCCCCATACTGCACATATGGAGTCGATGGCGTTATTTGTGAGGAAGTAGGCATGGTGAAAGTCAAGGAAGGCGCAGCGTTTCTTCCAGATGGGAGTATTGATGTAGAGCAATGGTTGCATCAAGTGAGCAGCAAAGGGTATTTTCAAAAGTTAGATCTCATTCGTAACGCCTGCACGTTGAGTCAGCTGGCAGGGCAAGATCATGCTACCGAGACAGGAGAATCTTGTCTTCAGCAAGGGCTTGCAATGGCAGATGTTCTGGCTGATCTCGATGTTGATGAAGACACCTTGGCGGCAGCCATTATCTTTGAAAGTGTGCATTTTGCTGAGCTGTCTCTGGAAGATATTGAGGAGCAGTTAGGCAGTTCTTGTGCACGTTTGGTCAGTGGCGTGAAGAAAATGAGCGTTATGTCAACGCTTCGATCGTTTGAAACCTACCCTCAAAACAAACACCAATTAGACAATGTTCGTAAAATGTTGCTCGCTATGGTGGATGATGTACGCGTGGTGCTCATCAAATTAGCAGAACGCTTGTGTGTGCTTCGATCCAGTGCGCCCATGCCAACGACTTTGCGGCGCGCTCTGGCAACAGAGGTGATGGAGATTTATGCGCCACTGGCTAACCGATTGGGGATAGGGGCCATCAAATGGGAAATGGAAGATTTGGCTTTTCGTCATTTGCAACCAGAAGCCTATAAAGCCATTGCAACTGGATTAAAAGCCAAGCGATTGGATAGAGATCGGTATGTGAATCTCATTGTGGATGCGCTCAACAAACAGATAGCAGCCATGGATGTGCCGCATTTTGCCGTCTATGGACGTTCGAAGCATATTCATAGTATTTATAGAAAAATGACGCGTAAAAATGTGCCGTTGGATGAGATCTACGATGCAACGGCAGTACGTATTTTGGTTGAAACCAAAGAGCAATGCTATGTGGTCTTGGGATTGGTGCACTCTCTTTGGCATCAGGTGACTGCAGAGTTTGATGATTACATCGTGCACCCCAAGCTCAATGGGTATCAATCGTTGCATACGGCTGTGAGAGGGCCTGAAGATCGCGTGTTTGAAGTGCAAATTCGTACTTTCCAGATGCATGAGCAAGCTGAAATGGGGGTGGCAGCTCATTGGAAATATAAAGAAGGTCATACTCAGACGAAAAAAAGTCATGAGCGTAAAATAGAGTGGTTACGAGAAGTGTTGGCTTGGCACCGGGAAATGGCTACCAATAAGGGTGTGTCTGATGCCATTGAAACTGAGTTTTTGGATGACAGGGTGTATGTTTTCACTCCGGATGGGGACGTGCTGGATTTGCCACAAGGCGTGACGCCGCTTGATTTTGCTTACCATGTGCACAGTAATGTGGGGCATCGTTGTCGGGGGGCTAAGGTCAATGGGCATATTGTTCCGTTAACGTATGCGTTGAAAACCGGTGATAAGGTTGAAATTCTTACTGGGAAATTAGTCAAACCCTCTCGAGATTGGATCAATCCGCACTTAAACTTTTTGAAAACATCGCGTGCCAAAGCGAAAGTTCTGCATTGGTTTAAGTTGCAAGATTTTGATAAAAATCGCGAAGAAGGCCAAGCCATTCTTAGTAAAGAGTTGAAAGTATTGGGAATCAAATCAGATCGCTTGAGTGATGTGGCATTGCAATTGAATTTTAAGAAATTAGAGGACTTGTTGGCAGCCCTCGGTCGAGGGGATCTGAAGCTCGGGCATGTTCTCAGCCGTTTGACACCCGTTCAAACGGCTGAAGAGGCCGTGCATACGCTGATCAAATCGCAGCACAAACCCACCTTATCTGCTGGTGATCTCTGTATTGAAGGCGTGGGTGATTTATTGACACACATGGCGCGTTGTTGCCAACCTGTGCCAGGTGATCAGGTGATAGGATATATCACTTTGGGTCGCGGAGTGGCAGTGCATCGTCAGGATTGCTCTAATATTCTGCATGCGAGCGAAGGGGCTCAAAAGCGATTCTTACAAGTGAGCTGGGGATCGGCGACTCGCGATCAGTATGTTGTAGATGTACTGATTAAAGCGTTTGATAGACCAGGATTATTGCGGGATGTGACGTCGTTATTGTCCAACGAAAAAGCGCATGTGTATGCCTTACAAACGCAAATCAATAAACAAGACAATATGAATTATCTTTCTCTTACGGTTGAAGTAGATGGCTTAAATGGGTTGTCTCGCTTGCTGAGCAAATTGGGGCAAGTCCCGAATGTGTTGGAAGCACGACGACAGGTATGACTCTAAGCGTTTTCAAAAATAAATCCGGCTACCACTTGACGTCCTTCGCTCAATAATAAATTAAAGGTGCGTGCCGCGGCTCCTATCGTCATGCATTCAAGACCGATGTGATGGGTGGAAACATAGGCAAGAAGGCTCATTGGGGGTCGTAGGTGAGGGGTTTGAAGGCCAAGTAAGATGATATGAGGACTGAGTTCTATCAAAGGTGTGATGGTTGTTTCGTTCAAATCCGTGCCGGTATGGACCGGCCAATCAAGAATGAGGGTGTCTTGGTTGAGAAACAAGGAGCGATGGTAAACCGTGCTACCGATGGTCACGCTGGCTGGTTGATAGGAGCAAATAGAATGAGGATCGTTCGGTTCTCTGTGGATAGGCATAGTGCGTCAGGGTTTCATCAGGTATACTTTCGTCAGTGTAACATAAGTAGAATGCCCATGTTGATCAAAACCCGTGTTGTGCCAGAAACGTTTGAATCTTTAAGTCTACAATCGCCGTTATTACATCGTATTTTTGCCTCGCGTGGCATTGTCTCGCCTCAGCAATTGGACAAACGATTACAATCTTTACTGCCTTATGCCACTTTTACTGATATTGAAAAAGCAACCCTTCGATTGGCAAAAGCAGTGTGTTTAGACGAACGTATCTTGGTGATTGGTGATTTTGACGCTGATGGGGCGACTTCAAGTGCGCTTGCAGTGTCAGCATTGCGTGCGATGGGCGCGCGTCACGTGGACTTTTTAGTGCCGAATCGGTTTGAATTTGGATATGGACTAACACCTGGTATTGTAGGCATTGCCACTCAGTGGCAACCGCATCTTATTGTGACGGTTGACAATGGAATTTCCAGTATTGAAGGGGTTGATGTTGCCAATGCGGCAGGTATTGATGTGGTTATAACCGATCATCACTTGCCTGCTGAGACATTACCAAAGGCCTATGCCATTGTGAATCCCAATCAATTTGGCGATGCATTTCCCAGCAAGTCGATTGCTGGGGTGGGCGTTATTTTTTACGTGATGTTGTCGTTGCTTCGTCATTTGAGTCGGGACAATTGGTTTGTCAAAGCAGGCCTTACTCCCCCTAATATCACTTCTTTTTTAGATTTGGTGGCATTGGGTACCGTGGCTGATCTCGTGGGCCTTGATCAGAACAATCGTATTCTAGTGAGTCAAGGGTTGAGTCGAATTCGACAAGGTCAGTGTCGAGTAGGGATTCGTGCGTTGATTGAGGTTGCGGGTAAGCGTTGTGAGCAGCTGCGTGAAAGTGATTTGGGATTTTCGATTGCGCCAAGATTAAATGCAGCAGGACGTTTGGATGATATGTCGCTCGGTATTGCGTGTTTACTCTGTGACTCTCTTGAGAAAGCACGTGCCTTAGCGGGTGAATTAGACGCACTGAATCAAGAGCGCCGAAGTATTGAAGCAGGGATGAGTGAGCAGGCCTTGCGTGCGCTTGATTCGCTGACACTTCATGATGTCTTCGCATTACCGATTGCGTTGTGTTTATGTGATCCGACTTGGCATCAGGGCGTTATTGGCATTTTGGCGAGTCGGTTGAAAGAACGATATCATCGCCCAGTGATTGCCTTTTCAGTGATCAGTGATTCGGAAATCAAAGGTTCTGCCCGATCCGTGGCGGGTTTGAATATTCGAGACGTGTTAGCAGCCGTTGATCGTGACAATCCAGGACTTATCACAACATTCGGAGGTCACGCGATGGCGGCAGGCCTTAGCATGCCCACAGCCGCTTTCCCAGCATTTCAACAGGCATTTGTAGCAGAAGTGGGAAAACAGTGGGATGTATCACAGGCAGAGGGGGCCGTCTTTAGTGATGGCGCGCTACAATGTGAAGAGTTTACCTTGGCGCAGGCAGCGTTATTGCATCAGGCGGGTCCTTGGGGGCAACAGTTTCCTGAGCCTCTTTTTGATAATGTCTTTGAACTCTTAGATCAACGCATTGTGGGTCAGCGTCACTTAAAATTGACGTTGCAGCCGAAAGAGGGGGGCGAACCTCTGAGCGCCATTGCCTTTCAGGTGGATTTAAAAGAGTGGCCCAATCATCGGGCACGCTATGTGCATGCCGCTTATCGATTAGATAGCAATGAATATCAAGGGCGCACAACGTTGCAGTTGATCATCGTGAAGATGACAGCGATCCTAACTGAGTTAAACGTTCGATCTCGCTGACCATATAGATTGGAACTGACAAAATTCGACCATCAAAGTGTAATGGATTTTGTGAGACGCGAATGCCTAAGTTCATGTTTTTTTCATTCATTAAAAGATGCAGCGATTTTAATTGGCCTGTTGTGCCCGCTTTCACTTCAATGGGAATAATTTGAGAACCCACTGTGATAATAAAATCTACTTCAGCCATACTGGATTTTTTTTCACGACACCAGAAATACACGTTGGCCTCTTCATAATTAGGAGCATGGGCCAATAATTCCTGTCCAACAAATTGCTCGGCAATAGCGCCACGATTCACTAAAATAATATCCTCTAATAGACAAGCGGCATCAACACGACTTGCGTACACCAAAAGCCCAACATCAAGAAACAAAATTTTAAATTTTCTTTCATTCATTAGACTCATCAAGGGTATGCCTGATGCGGCCGTACTATAAACGGGGTATAGAAGACCTGCTTGCTGTAATAACTCTAGTGCAGATTTAATATGAAGCGATCGTGTGTCTGGATCTACTTTTGCATATTTAAAATGATCACCAACCATTCCTGGGGCTTTTTCAAAAACCCTTTGCAGGTATTTAATTTGAGTGTGTTTCGCATACTTTCCAAAATCTTGTCGATAGTTGCTTAATAAGGTAGCCTGCTTTATCCGATATTGATGGGCATCATAACGTCGTGAGTTCATCTCCGATGCAATAACTTCAGCGTCAAGATAAGACTTTAAGACGCCAGGCATCCCCCCTAAACTCATATAATTTTTCACCTGTTTCAGTAGCATTTGATGAATCATATCAGGGATCCTTTCGTTTAAATCAGCTCGAAAAATCCAGTCGCGTAATGCTCGATCGCCAACAGCAGTTAAATATTCTTTAAATGATAATGGTTTTAAGTATAACGATTGAACCCTACCGACAGGCATGCGAAAATCAGTACCATTCAGAGCGAATTCCAGTAAGGAGCCCGCTCCAATCACATGCAGATCGGGTAATTTTTCTTTGAAATAACGTAAGGCACGAATAGCATCGGGACAATCTTGAATTTCATCTAAAAATAATAATGTTTTTCCAGGTTCAATGTTGTGGCGCATCATTGCAGACAATTTTTGAAGAATCTCGTTCGGATCTAATGTCTCAAAACAGCCCCCCAATTCAGGCTGCAATTCAAAATTAACAATCAATACATTATCAAAATGTTCCCGTCCAAATTTCTCAACGACATATGATTTCCCAACTTGGCGTGCACCTCGGAGAAGGATGGGCATGTGGTCGAGTTGTTGCATCCAATCTAGAAGGTCCTTTTCGATATCGCGATCCATTAACAGACTCCATTATTACTAATAATACCTTCATTTTGTCAAAAAAATTGATAAAACACAAGGTTTTTTTGACGTAATTTGTGTTATTATGAACTTTAAATCCTCCAGGCTAATAAGGGGCATAATGAAGATCGTAAGGACT
This sequence comes from Legionella genomosp. 1, assembly GCA_945867185.1. GTDB lineage: Bacteria > Pseudomonadota > Gammaproteobacteria > Legionellales > Legionellaceae > CAMBHM01. The sequence goes on along the minus strand of CAMBHM010000011.1, from coordinate 1,196 downwards.
GTGGTTGCTGCGGGGATGTGGATAACGAGTGTCATGGTGTGGGCGACGAGTCATCATCCTCAGGATTTTTTAAAATCGATTGCAGGCAAGCCTGATGAAGGTGCTCAAATCGTTTCGCATTACTGTGCCAATTGTCATGCAGCAAAACCACTGATCTCCGTGGGAGCACCTCGTATGGGTGTTGCCGCTGATTGGGCGCCTCGTTTGAAACAAGGGATGAAACAATTATTTCAACACACAGATGAAGGAGTGGGGGCTATGCCGCCTCGTGGCGGATGTTTTGAATGTAGTGATGCGCAACTGATGCTTTCTTTGCGTATCTTATTGCCAAATAAGGCAAAAATACGAACCAACAACTCTCATTGAGACTATAAAAAAATCACATAGTACAATTTATTTATCAAAAAGACTAAACCTATTCACTATTCGCCCGATACATTAAAAAACAGGGAGGATAACATTGTGAAAAAACAACTTGTGTTGGTACCCATTTGTATGTTAACGGCGGCTTGTGCTTCGATGGATAATTCAACCCCCATCGTGGATGATGCAGGCTATACGCACTACACCATGAGTATGGATTCAGACACCAAAGGCAGTTACTACTTCCCAGAAAAGAGGGAAGGAACAGGTCGTAAAGTGTTTGTGTTTGATCCGAAGGCCACTGCTTGGGCAGCTTATGACGGGCAGGGCAACCGGGTTAAAACGGGTAGTGCTTCAGGTGGGAAAGATTTTTGTGAAGACATCGGTCGGTCTTGTCATACGGTCAGTGGGACTTTTAAAGTGTATTCGAAAAAAGGCCCAGAGTGCACTTCGAGTCTCTATCCTATTGAGACCAATGGGGGAGCCAAGATGCCTTATTGTATGCACTTCCACGGCGGATATTCGATTCATGCTGCTTATGAAGTCCCCAATTATAATGCGAGTCATGGGTGCGTAAGGGTGTTGCCCAGTGCTGCAAAATGGTTGAATGAGAACTTCATTGATGTGGGTACGACTGTGGTGGTCAAACCTTATAGTTAAGGTGAGAGGTTAAAAAAGCCGTGTTGATATCAACACGGCTTTTTTCATTTTTAGTTGCCTAAAATAAAAACTTCAGATTATGACCGCGTACAGTATAGAATAGGTTTCTTGTTATCAAAACAGATCACCCCTTATGATGGAACAGATCACAACAGCTGGTGGCGTGAAAATCG
>CAMBHM010000010.1 GCA_945867185.1 Legionella genomosp. 1 | reverse complement strand
GATTTTAAAGCATAGCTAAGTGCAGAACCAACACTCTTAGGGCTAGGGAGTGCAGGACATCGATCTAATAATGTAACGACCCCGTTTGCAACTTCTGTACCCGTGGGTTCATCCTGTAGTTTCCGCGAGGCTAAAATAGCCTCCAGGATTTGAGGGTTGCGTAATTCATGGGCGACATTGGGACATTGTTCAATGATCCGCTCCATCCATGGGATAGAACACTCACGGGCTGCCACCAAAAAAGGAGTAGGACATCCTTTCGGAACAACATCAAGGGGCACACCTAGATGAACCAAGAGGTTAAATACATCATCATTACCCTCCTGACTCAAGGCAAATTCTAAGGCTTGAACAAGCAAGGTTTTGCCTTCATGGTCCATCGTCGTTTTTAAATAGTCAGGATCGCAGGAATTGATCAATTGAGTGATAAGCTCAACAAAAAAGGGCGTTTGTGCTCGAAGCTCATCTTTTGATGATTCATACTCGCTTTGAGCCTTCATTAGATAACTTAAATACTGGCTAACACGAAAAACATCTTGCTGATCCTTGTTTTCTACTTTGGTTGGGTTTCTGGAGGTCTCATTATCTACAGCAGACAATACCTGCTCATATGAAGGCGAAGCCCCCCCAGGATGAGGGTAGAATTGAAACATTTCCATAAACAAGGCATTGATATCTGAAGCAGCTCGAGCACCAGCACCAGCACCAAACATATTTGTGTCGAATACCTTAAAAAAAAGAGACTTCGCCCAGTTGAAGGACTGATTCTTATCCATACCTCTCTGCATGCAGTGGTGATAAAAAACCGCGATACATTTCACGAGAGGAAACATTAAACTTTGCAATATTTCAGGTGAATAAAACAGCTTTTCCGAACTATACGTACTTCTTGAGGCTCTAGGCGGAGCAGCACTAGCAGGAGTAGCCTCAGGGGCTCTAGGCGGAGCGGCACGAGCACGAGCAGGAGTAGTCTCAGGGGGTCTAGGCGGAGCAACACGGGCAATTTCAGCGGCCCTCCTTGCTTCATCAGCCCTTTTTTGAATAATTGTTGGATAATTCATATCGTACAATGCACGTTGATGAGAATCACTTAAACAAGCATAGGCGGCTCCAAGCTCCTTAAACGCCTCTGTCGATCCTCCTTTATCCGGGTGTCTTAACAGTGCAAGACGCATGTAAGCTGTTCTAATCGCAGCCGGAGTTGCCACAAGTTCAAGTTCCATCACTTCATAATGTGTCTTCATTATAGGGTCCTTATCATTCTGCGTCACATTTTCCTTCAGTGCCTCATCTTAGAAATGGGCTGTCTTTCCTGCATTCATGTCTAAAATATGAATAATCAGTTTAAGTATAGTCAATTTTGGTGATATGTTCAGGTCTACTCAGGTCAATAAAAAACTCAATCCGTTTTCAGACATGAATCAGAAGATACTGGATGCATTTCTTGAACAATTTTGGGATTTCACGACTTGAAACTTGCCATGAAAATGTTAAAAACTTTCCATCGCTTTTAACGCTAGTGAAGTTTGCATCAGCCATTGGGTATGAGCTGAAAATCAGGCTTGTTCCTTTAAGGGAGTCCGCTAAATAATAGATCAAGTTCCGTTTGGGTCGTAATCATGAGCGTGCTCACGCAATTTGATGGCGCGATCTCCACAATAAATGATGGGAAAAGAACGTAAAAGATGAAGTAGCATCCCTGCTTTTTGATTCCATTAAAACGGAGGATCTGGGTCGACTGTTTGGTATTGATAAACACCATCTCCGAAGAGGATATGCGGGTGCAATGCGATTCATGCCATAAGGAACAGTTGGTTGCATTCAGTTGCAAGCGCCGTGGTTTTTGCCCCAGCTGTGGGGCTTCTCGGATGGTTGAGAGTGCTGCAATGCTGGTGGATTCCGTACCTCCTCAGCAACCGACTCAACAAATCTTTTTAAGACCTTGGTAAGCGTCTTGTACTAAAATAACATATCGATTGCAAAGCGTATCAGATGGTGATACGTTTTGTGAATGAAAACGCAAAATATATCTTTAACAGAATACATCACAACACTTCAAATGGGTGGTCGCTATGCATTCACTCGAGATGAAGCGTTACATAGTTTACAAATTACCCCAGAAGCATTCAAGCTAGCCGCACTTAGATTAATTAAGAAAAAACGTTTAATACGGCCTAAACAAGGCTTTTATGTCATTGTTCCTACAGAGTATCAAACAGTAGGTGCGCCGCCAGTAACCTGGTACATCGACTCGTTAATGCGATATGAAGCACAAGACTATTATGTGGGGTTATTGTCTGCGGCTGCTTTGCACGGGGCGGCCCATCAGCAACCCCAAGTATTTCAAGTCATCTCTGTTAAACGATTTCGCACCATAGTAACGGGTCGCACACGACTACAGTGTTTAATTAAACAGAATATTCCTGCGATAAGCTATCAGCAGCTTAAAACACCTACAGGGTATATGAACGTCTCTACACCTGAGATGACGGCATTTGATCTAGTGCGTTATGTAAAGTCTGCCGGTTATTTAAATCACGTTGCAACCATATTAAGTGAGCTACAAGAAAAATTTGATCTCACTCGCTTCACTCAATTACTAGCAACAGAAAGCCTAGAGCTACCTTATTTGCAACGCATGGGGTATTTATTAGAAATTGTCGAAGCCAACGAAGACATTCTTGCTTTGATTAAACATTGGATTAACGAGCATAGCCCCCGATTTATCCCATTACGCGCAGATAAACCCTATAAAACTGCGCCTAAAAATTTGGATTGGCATTTATATGTAAATGAAGAGATAGAGAGCGATATATGATTCCACAAGCGTTTATTACCGAATGGCAACAGTTTGCCCCATGGTCAAGTGAAGCCCAAGTTGAGCAAGACCTCGTATTGTCACGAGCAATCATTGAAATATTCTCACATCCCTTGCTGGCGAGTGCATTGGCGTTTCGTGGTGGCACTGCTCTACATAAACTATTTGTTCAACCGGCAGCACGCTATTCAGAAGACATCGATTTAGTTCAAATCACAGAAGGCCCCATTGGCCTAATTCTAGAAGCACTACGCGCACAGTTAAATCCATGGCTAGGTGAGCCTCGTTGGAAAAGTAACCGGGGGCGTGCGACATTGGTGTATCGTTTTGACTCCGAAAGCCAACCCATCACCCCCATGCGATTAAAAGTTGAAATGAATACTCGCGAGCATTTTGCTATTTTGGGGTTCACAAAAAAAGAATTTGAAATTAAAAGCCTCTGGTTTTCTCAACAAACGATGATCACAACATTTCATCTGGAAGAGTTGCTAGCGACTAAATTGCGCGCACTATACCAGCGCAAAAAGGGTCGTGACTTATTTGATCTCGTGATTATTTTGAAAAAATTTCCTGCGTTGGACGTAGAAAAAATGCTGCTATCTTTTCATCAATACATGGCTTTCGATCAAACAAAAGTATCTCGTGCAGAGTTTGAAGCTAATTTGGCGGGTAAATTAAATGATGAAGCGTTCGTCAATGATATTTTTCCATTGCTTCCGCCTGGATTTAACATAGCTGACTATCACCCCATTACTGATGTCATCGGTGTACACGAACGGATTATCAGCCAGCTGCCTGGTGACAGCTGGAAAGGTAAAATAATATGAGTAGCAAAGGCCCCACAATGTTTACACATCTACTTTCAAACAAGTGGTATATTATTAATCACTTGCCTGATGAGATTATCAACGAAGCAATAGCCGTTCTGAAAAGAGCGTAAATCACCCCCATTGTTGGGCACGCGCTCCGCGCTTTGCCCAACCTACCAAAACCTGAAAATAAAATTTGTATCGAGTCGATTACTGCGAGATGAGTTATGTTAATTTGCGTGAGACGTTACAGATGAGATATCCCTGAAAAAAATTTATCGGTTAATGATTGAAGTCATGGGAATCTCGGTTGTATGAGCATTAAACCTGATGCCACGATCCTTAGTTCCACATCATGGATGGATCCTCATTGAGTTCGTCGGGGAGGGTTTCTACTGCTGGAGGGGCATGATGAATCTGCAGTGCCCGTTTTAAACTGACAAAATGATAGCCCTGTTGGCGATAGAGTGTGATGAGATCGGGCAAAACGTAAGCGTTTAATAAATTGGAGTGGATGAGTAGGATTTGTGCTTGCTCTGGGGTGTTTCGGGTGCGCGCTTCGGCTTGTAAGGTTTGTTGCCAGAGGAACGCCAAGTAACAAGGTTTTAGAATGGTAAGAAAGGCCCGGCGTTCTTTTTCTGATATAGCTAAAAGCAGTTGATTAAACACGAAGTCTTTGCTGTCGATGGTGACAGGGGCTATGTGGTAGTGTTTGTCAGCCAAATATTGCATCACGTGATCTTTGGCTTGCCCGGTTCCCATCACCAAATAAGGGTATCGAAAATATTTGGGTCTGGATAACACAGGGGATAAACGCTTGTCTGCGGCGTCTATATCTTGGATATACGCCTCAGCGCCTATTTTGTTCAAGTTTGCATGCGTCATCGTGTGGTTGCCAAGGGCTAAGCCTGCCTCCCGACATTGGTGCAAGAGCGGCCAATTGTTCTTTGAAACGGCCCCTGCGATCACAAAACCAGTTGCAGGCACGTGCTGCTCTGTGAGCGCTTTGATGATCATGCTGAGATGAAAGTTTTTTTCTTCTCCCACGAAGGGTAAATCATCGATGGTGAGAGCGATGGTGTGGGGGTGTGAGAAACAACTGAGGGGAAGGCAAAGCAGGATCATTGCCATGGTTTTTTTAAGCACATTAATTCTCGGTAAGACGTTTGTCACCCGGTTGTCCGTATGTGGGGATGGGTTGAGATGGATGTCTTAATAATAATCAAAAATGAATTGTAAATCAATACGCTGATCGAGGTCGGGTTAATACTTCATCTTTAGGAGTATCTTCTTCAGCGTGTCTGATCTTGTCAAATTCATCCCTAAACGCAACGAGCGTCTTAGCTGAGGTCGTGGTTTTTTTAGAGTTGGGGGTTGCTTTATCCCTTAAATAATCAATCAAATGGGTTAATCCACCTAAAATCGTTTTAGGGTAACGACGTGTTGCAAGGTCTCTGGCTGCTGGGCTAAGAGTGATAATATCCTTACACTCTTGAAGGAATTGATTCGGCGAGCACGCGTTGACTAGTAACTCAGTTCGAGCTTGTTCTAATTTTTTGTAGATCCAGAGGGCAGAGTCCCTTGCAGACTGATAGGAATCTGTTGGTTCTTCTCTTGGTTGATCTGGATCAGGAAGAGCCGCCTGCAATAGACGATTCAAGGGTAGGGGCACCTGACACTTTTTGTTCATTTTATCAGCAATGTCTTTTATTTTTATTAAATACTGATCAAGTTCTAATGTGTTAAAAATCGTAGAGTTCTCTTTTATGATTAAGGGTGTATGTTGTCCTGTTTTTAATAAAATTTTTTGAAAAAAACCAGAATTGCCGAGTTCTATCTTTCTTATAATGGATCGCTCTCCATTCATTTTTCTTAGTGCGTCCTGATTTGCTTCTTTAAACACCTCATCAGGGGCCCATTGCTTGAGGACATCAATCAAAGACAAACAAATGGATTCGTTTTGTAAATATGCGAAATTAAGCAAGGTGAGACAGAGTTGACGCTTAGACTTCTCAGCAAGAGGCTGACGGAGTACTTTTGCTTGATCTGCGGCGGATAATGCCTCGAGTTTGTGTAGAAATGGGAGGAGGGGAGAAGGAGAATGTGTCCAGGACAAAAGCCTGGAAATAATAGATGGATCGAGCTTTCCCTCATCAATTTTTGTTAGATCAAGGTCAGGGTGATCTAGTAATAGCATGACCTTACTATAATTTTTGTCACAGATGGCGGCGGTAAGGGGTCTATTGAAGCTTCTCTCGGATCGAGAGGCATTGATATTGGCTCCTAATTGGAGTAGCTCGGAAACTTCATTATTACTATTATCACGATAACCGCAAGCATGGATGAGTGCGTATTCATATTTGTTGGAGCGTTGCGTATTCAGTTCTTGAAAGAGCTGTTCTCCCAAGTGCTCTTTCAGAGCTTTTAGTAAGGACAGGCAGATCGGAGCACTTTGTGAAAATGCGTAGGTAAGCAGTGTGAGAGACAGATGGCGTTTTGGATCGCTAACTGCTGGATTGAATAAGGTAGCCAATTTTTCATCGGGCAACAGGATGGCTTTCTGAAAAATAGGCAGTACAAATTCAGGATGGTATTCCATGGCAATCTCTAGTGCATTACCATGACCCATCGTTGAGGAGGGTAGTCTATTTCGACAGGTAATATCAATAGCAGGATGAGCCAATAAAAGGTTGACTATATCAGTGTGCCCCTTGTACACAGCCCAAGTTAAAGCGGTGTCTCCGTGCTTATCGGTTTGATTGATCTTGATGGATGGATCTAATAAGAGAATTTTTATTTTTTTTAACGCATTGTCTAAACATAGTTGAATCAGACTAGCAGAGCAATATTTTTTTAAAAATGGAGACATAACGGCGTTGCTTCTCATTGCGACCAGGATACTCTCCATGGTTGTGCTAGGTTGTGTGGATGCAAAGTCGATAAGCCTGAGGTAGGACCTATCTCTTGAGTTCTGAGTCCAACCATGAATGATCCGTAAAAGATGCTCTGTTGGGATTTTTGAAAAAAGTGGGCCTGCGATCTTCTCGCTTTGAGTGAGGGCAAACGACACCATCCTAGCGCACAGTTCGTTCATTGGATCATCAGCTGTTGGGTATAATTTTCTGAGTGTTTCCGATGATTGTATTGCTTTTTGGAAGAACTCTACGACCAAATGTGGGGTTTGGGTCATGGCTTCTTGAAAATAATCAATTTTTTCACCAGATGTCAAGCATAGCGGGCTTAGGTCTAAGAGAGGATGGGCTAGCAATGCCTTGATGATCGGCTCACTTTTGTAAGACAACGCGGCGTGTAAGGCTGTATTACTAGCGTGGTTGGTCTGATTGATGTCTAAGCCTGATTGAATCAGATCTTTAATCTCCTCCATCACCTTCACCTTCACCTCCACCTCCTTAGTACTCATATATATGTATATGGCGCTTATCAAGGGTAATTCTTGCTCCAAAAGTACTGCCAAGGTGGTTCTATTGCGAGGGGAGAGTAAGGGCAATAGTCTGCTTAATTGATCGGACTGTTTGATTGTATCCTGATGGAGCCGGATGTAGTCATCCCATTGGGTACTGAGAAGATCTCGAATGGGTAGGGGAGAGGTTGTCTTGAGGATGTATTCTTGAAGGAGAAGTAGATCGATGGGAGTGCTCAGGAGAGGCAGTGTTTCTGACTCGGGGGTGGGGGGGGGTGAAGACGGAAGAGGGAGGTATTGTTTAAGAATCGCTGCGTTAATATAGTCCCAATTCAAATCGTATTTGCTAGTTTCTAGCCCATCTTCATCCAGCTCGAATCTTATGGTGTCACTACTCGATAAAAAAGACGTTCCAAATCGCTCATTGATTTTGAGAAAAATATGATCAATTGTTGTTTGATCATACTCAGAAGGACCTACATAACCTTCTGTTTTGAGGAGGCTTGGTATCCCCTCTATCTGAGCTTTTATGAGATCGATGGGTTTGTAGTACACTTCGAAAAGGGTTGCAATGATTTCTTGTAGGATATAAGACGGTATCCCGCCATGGTAGGGATCACGGCTGACAAGCGCTTGAGTCCCAACCAGGCCCGCAGCTTGCGTAAAAACATCGTTGAGGAAATGAACGCGGTTCCCTATGGAACCTCTTAAACTACCGAAGGCGCTTGCTATTTTTTCAACCAATTCAGTTCGAGCCTTCAGAAGATGGCCATCTAGGGTCGTTTCAGGCGGCGGGGGGTGCATAATCTGCGTGCATCGAACTTGTAAACCTTGAACACAATGCATAACGCCATCATAAATGCATTGTGCAATGCCTGCCTTTACTGATGGGTCGGTTCTTGGGTCGGTCATGCGTTCGTATAAGATTCGCAGTCCAGCGCTCAACGGATTGAGCTCTGAATAGGTGCTATTAGGGCCCACATGCATTTTGAATCTTTCTAAAAAGGTAGCTTTGATGAGTCCGTCGGCTGAACTAGGGAGAGAAGAGAAGACTTCTTTTGTACAAGCCTCGATCCATTCATCAGTTAGTCGTGTTGTATCAACTGCTGGGGGCGGAGCTGGGGCTGCAAAACAACGAGTTAGATCAAGATAATAGGGTACGGATATGGGATCTGAAGCTGGTTCGGGTTCCATCGCCAGCTCTTTTCTAATAAGAGTACATTCAGCCATGAGGGCATCAAAAATAAATTTTCTTTGGACGCTCAGGAGTGTCTCACGGCTCATTGGGACCAACTCGAAGGGGGGCGTGGTGAGGGGATGTGGAAGAACCAGCGCTGGCTCGTTGGCTTGGAGCCAAACAAGAATCCCTTCCGCAGTGGCCTCTTTTAGATCTATCTTGTCGCGCTCTGTTCTCAGTTGAACCATCAATGCCTCACGCTGCGGGGCAGTGAGTACTGAATCAATAGGGTTTGCATGATCACTCGCAAAGAGTGTGTCGCGTAGGATTTCCCAGGATGTTGGCATGCCTCACCTATATAAATCGTAAGATTCATAAGTAAAGCATAGCCTATTTTTGAGCACAGTTAGGATCGCGCCCGATGGAGTCCAAATATTTTTCCGCATCGAGAGCAGCCATACACCCAAATCCTGCTGAAGTAACGGCTTGTCGATAGACATGATCAGCTACATCTCCTGCAGCAAAAACGCCATCGATTTGGGTGGCGGTTGCCATGCCCTCTAGCCCAGATCGAATGGTTAAATAGCCCTCACGCATGGTCAACTGATTTTGAAAAAGCTCAGTATTGGGCGTGTGACCAATGGCAATGAATACCCCATCAACGGTGAGGCGATCTATCTTGCCCGTTTCAACGTGGCGAAGCGCCGCTTGCGTTACTTTTTGGCCATTGCCAATCACTTCATCTAAGGTGTGATTCCAGATGATTTTGATGTTCCCTGTGCGGGCTTTTTCAAATAACTTGTCTTGCAGGATTTTTTCAGATCGCAGCGCGTCTCGTCGATGCACCAAGGTGACTGACGCTGCGATATTAGATAGATATAAGGCTTCCTCTACCGCCGTATTGCCGCCCCCAATGACGCAAACGGCTTTGTTTCGGTAGAAAAATCCATCGCAGGTGGCACAGGCGGAGACGCCTCGGCCTTGATAGGCTTTTTCAGAGTCCAATCCCAAGTAGCGAGCCGAGGCACCGGTTGCGATGATCAAGGCATCGCAGGTATACGTTTCATTGTCGCCTTGTAATACAAAAGGGCGTGTGTTGAGATCGACTTGCAGGATGTGATCGGAGATGATCTTGGTTTGAAAGCGTTCGGCATGCGCCTGCATGCGATCCATCAAGGCAGGTCCTTGTAGTCCTTCAACGTCGCCTGGCCAGTTGTCTACCTCTGTGGTGGTTGTCAATTGCCCGCCAGGTTGCATGCCAGTAATGAGGACAGGGTGTAAATTTGCACGGGCTGCATAGACTGCTGCAGTATAACCTGCAGGGCCTGAGCCAAGAATAATTAGGCGGTGATGAGTACTCATTTTTTCTGCCTTCCTTTCAATGCCTATGGTAAGATTCTGGATCATAGAATAAAAACAGAAGATTTCATACACTTATGTCAAAATTAAGAGCAGGTCAACGGGCAGGGGATCCTAAAAAAGCCTTGCCCCTTTTTGTGGTGAAACGCATCAGTGAAGGCAGCTTTATTTTGGTGCTCACCACCGCATTGTTTGTGTTGTTATCACTGCTTAGCTATCACCCGATGGATCCTGGCTGGTCGCACCCCCATGCGTTAGGGCGCTCAATAGTCAATGCAGGGGGGCAGGTGGGGGCTTATACGGCTGATCTCTTATACTGGATTTTTGGGTATGTGTCGTACCTATTACCTTTTTGTGTGGCGTATGTGGCGTGGATGATATTACAAGATCATCGTGCCTTGCGCGTGGTGAATAAACCTATGTTATTGCTTCGCGGGGCCGGTTTGATAGGCCTACTAATAGGGGGATGTGGTTTATTGAGTTTGGAATGGTCTCGGTTGGCGTTGTCACATAGTGCAGGGGGCGTCTTAGGTTTGACTGTGGCGATTGGGTTGAATGGGGCGCTCAGTGTGCAAGGAGCCACCTTAATATTGCTCGCCATGATGTTGGTAGGGGTCACTTGGTTAACGGGGCTTTCTTGGATTCATGTGACGGAGGTGATCGGGTATTATACCTTATTGGCTCTCGAAGGGTTTAAGCACCTATATGGGTTCATTCAGCAGCGCGTGGTGCAGTGGGTGGATCGATTGGATAGGGCGCCTCTGCAGCCTGCTTTAGTGCGATCAGTGCGAATCCGTGAGCCAGCGAAACGAGTAACACCCGCCCTGATGCCTGTTATTGAAAAGCCCCGAGCCGTGACGTTGTTAAAAGAACTACCAGCTGCTATCAAGACAGCTGTAACCGGCCCTATGCCCTCGCTTTCATTATTGGATAAAGGACAGCCTGGAGCACCCATGGGGGGATATACGCATCAAGAGCTGGAGTTGATGTCGCGAGAGGTTGAACAGCACTTGCTTGATTTTGGCGTGCAGGCAGATGTGGTGGCGGTACATCCTGGCCCGGTTATCACACGATTTGAATTGCAATTGGCGGCAGGGATTAAAGTCAGTAAATTAACAGCATTGGCAAAAGATTTGGCGCGTTCTTTATCGGTAACCAGTGTGCGGGTGGTTGAAATCATTCCTGGCAAAACCGTGGTAGGTATTGAATTGCCGAATCATAACCGGGCCATGGTCTCGTTGTCCGATGTGTTGTCTTCAGACGTGTATCAACAGGCGCATTCGCCCCTTACATTGGCTTTGGGGGTGGACATTGCAGGGCATCCGATGGTGGTTGATCTTGCAAAAATGCCGCACTTATTGGTGGCTGGTACAACGGGCTCAGGCAAATCGGTTGGAATAAACGCCATGATCTTGAGTTTGTTATTTAAGTCTACTCCTGAGCAAGTGCGTTTGATCATGGTCGATCCGAAAATGCTTGAGTTATCAGTGTATGACGGCATCCCTCATTTATTAGCGCCAGTGGTGACCGACATGAAAGAAGCAGCCAGTGCGCTTCGGTGGTGTGTGGCTGAGATGGAGCGGCGATATCGAGTGATGTCGGCCTTAGGGGTGCGGAATTTGGCAGGCTTCAATGTGAAATTGGCTGAAGCAACAGCCGAAGGCACGCCATTGCGAGATCCTTTATGGAAGCCTATTGATTCCATGGATCTAGAAGCCCCTCTCCTTCATGCCTTGCCTTATGTGGTGGTAGTGATCGATGAATTGGCTGACATGATGATGGTGGTTGGGAAAAAAGTAGAACAGTTGATAGCACGTATCGCTCAAAAAGCGCGCGCTGCTGGTATTCACTTGATTTTGGCTACCCAACGGCCGTCGGTGGACGTGTTAACAGGCCTTATCAAATCGAATATTCCAACGCGGATTTCTTTTCAAGTGTCGTCAAAAATTGATTCGAGAACCATCCTTGATCAACAGGGTGCCGAGCAACTGTTAGGCCATGGTGACATGCTCTTTTTGGCGCCGGGCACGGGTGCGCCATTGCGGGTGCATGGAGCGTTCGTGGATGACAAGGAAGTGCACCGGATTGCAGATGATTGGCGAGCACGGGGTGCGCCTGTTTATATGGATGAAATCACGCAAAATACCCAAGACGGGGGGGAATTTGGAGAGGAAGGGCAAGCCGTTGAAGAGGCGGATTCACTGTATGATGAAGCGGTGGAGTTTGTTATTCAGACCCGTAAAGCCAGTATTTCTGCTGTACAACGTCGTTTGAAAATTGGTTATAACCGAGCCGCGCGCATTGTGGAAGAAATGGAGCGAGTGGGTGTGGTGGGTCCTTCTGAAGGAGGATTTCGAGAGGTGTTGGTGTCGTCTTTAGAAGGGGAAGCATAAATGAGGATGAAATATGGGTTGTCTCAGGTTGTTATGATCGTGGGTCTTCTCCATTGCGCGCAATCAATAGCCACTTCTGCATCGGCGGCATTACAATCCAAACTCAATGCCATGCGTACTTTGAGTGCGGATTTTCATCAAGTGGTGCGGGCGAAGAAAAAAGTGGTGTCGCGTTCTTCTGGCACCATGGCCTTGTCTCGTCCAGGACATTTTCGTTGGCAAACAAAAACCCCTATGGCACAGTGGGTGATAGCTGATGGTCAGCACTTGTGGGTGTATGATGTTGATTTGGAGCAAGTCACCGTGAAGAAGCAGGATAAACACTTAGGCGGAACAGCGGCGTTGTTTTTAAGCGAATCGGATGAGTCGGTTGCTCGAGAGTTTGAGGTGACTTCGCATCAAGCAGGGAAAAAAACGATTTTTGAGTTGCAATCGCGTCAGCATAAAGCCAACTTTGAGCAGGTTACCTTACAGTTTGTCGGGGAGGTGCTTGAAGAAATAATCATGGTTGATCAATTGGGACAGCATACGGAGGTCCGTTTGCAAGACATTAAAATGAACCCGATCTTACGACAAACCCTTTTTCAATTCAAACCGCCCAAAGGGATCGATGTGGTGGCGCAATGAATCAATGGGTGAAGGCTTCGTGAGTAAGCCTGCGTGGCTTCAACGTAGTGTTTCCTACGGCAAGCACCTTTTGGTGCGGATCGTCCGTCGCTGTTGGATTCCTTTGGCCATCGGTTTTATTATCCTCGCGGTATTGTTCAGTTTATTTCGTTTGTTGACCCCTGTAGCAAAGCAATACAAAGGGGATGTCGAGCAGCATTTGTCTTCCTTGATGGGGCAGCCTGTCAAAATCAATAGCATGGAAACCAGTTGGTATTGGTTTGAACCAGTTCTAAAGCTGAATCAGGTGACTGTGTTTGACACACCCAACCATGTCTTAAAATTGACGAAGTTATTGGTGGGAATCAATCTGTTCAGCTCGTTGTGGCATGGACATATTCAACCAGGTATCTTGTATATAGAGGATGTGCACTTGGTCTTGCACGAGCATAAAGACCATTGGCAAATCGAGGGGGTCCGTGAAGACAGGCAAGTCACCTCGTTCGATCCGGAATCGTATTTGCCTGTTTTACGATGGCTTCTAGATCAGCAAAAAATCATACTCAAGAATCTGTCTGCAACGGTGTATTTACAAGATGGATCTGTCTTGCCTTTTTCAATGATGACGATGACGGCAGTGAATAGCCATGGACATTATCGTTTAAAGGGAGAGGCTCAGTTAGCACAAACGCTGCCGACTCACTTATTGATTCTGGCCGATCTTCATGTGAATCCAAGCGCACTCAGTCAAGGCAGTGGGCAGGTTTATCTCTCCTTACGAGAGGTATCACCGACTCAGTGGCATACCTTTTTCCGCAATGCCCCTTACTCCCTCCATGGTGGAAAGGGTAATGTAGAGATTTGGCTGGATCTGAAGAAGGGACGCTTGACCAGTGTACAATCCCGATTTCATCTTCGTCATACGGTGTTCACCGAGGTGGGGGCCTTACGTTCCCAATGGATTCAATCTTTAAAGGCCAATGTGGCTTGGAGCCCTACTGCTACGGGGTGGGTCTTGAGTTCGGATCACCTCAAACTGCGAGCAGGGGGTGTGAGATGGCCTGAAAATTCAGCCATGCTTCAGCATATCGAATCTGAGAAAGTGGATCGTCTGTTTGTAAAAAAATTACTGTTAAAGCCCTTGTGGCAGAGCACCATGGAATGGCCTGTTGCGTTGAGGCCTTTGTTAGCAATGCATCCAAGAGGGCAATTGCATGATTTACAATTGGATCTGCAATCAGGCCACATGATACATGTGTTGACGCGTTTTTCTGGATTAGGGTGGGACGGAAGAGGGACTCTGCCAGGTGTTCGGCACTTGTCTGGCGTATTGAATGGCGGCCCCACGGAGGGCCGCCTGGAGCTGGATGGAGAGGGTACAACGATTGCCTTTTCTCGGCAGCTACCCCTTGTTTTTAAAGAACTGAATGCGGCCTTTGAGTGGAAAGCACTCAGTCATGGGCTGCGAGTGAGTATGGAGAGGTTCTTACTC
Organism: Legionella genomosp. 1; assembly: GCA_945867185.1. Taxonomy (GTDB): domain Bacteria; phylum Pseudomonadota; class Gammaproteobacteria; order Legionellales; family Legionellaceae; genus CAMBHM01. The sequence continues at coordinate 677 of CAMBHM010000010.1, read as the reverse complement.
ACACGATCTGATCTGATTGTAAGCGCTCGTGGAGCCCTGGATGAGCCTTTCTCACCAGAAGCGCGAGCGCTGCGATTGACTGCGGAGTTTTCGGCAGAGCATGCCCATCAATGGTTGCAATATCTACCAAGCGGGATCCTCAAGCCTAAATTGGAAAAATGGCTACGGCATGATATCAAACAAGTGGATAAGGCAAGTGGTCAACTGACATTGAATGGCCGACTGGCCGCGTTTCCGTTTGATAGAGAACCGGGTGATTTTTCAGTTGTCACACGAGTCAGTGGGATGGACTTGTCTTTTCATAAACGCTGGCCCCTGATTCGACATATCGATATGACGCTACGGGTCAATAAGCGCACCTTAGAGTTGGATGTGTTGCATGCTTCATTGCTGGGCATCGAGGCGCATGCTGCGAATTTAAGAGTGGATGATCTGGGTTTAAATCATGAAGCCCTGCTGTTGCATGGTCACGCGTTGGTCCCCTCGAAGGCTTTGAAAGAATACGTGTTGGCAACGCCGCTAGCAACGCATCTTTCTAAATTAGGTCGTTTGGATATGGATGGATCACTTGGCTTGGATTTAAATCTTGAAGTGCCGTTGTATCCTGAAAATGACACAGTGCTTGCGCGGGGTGCGTTGGTTTTTGATGATAATACGGCTGTTTTTCACCATGCCAT
>CAMBHM010000009.1 GCA_945867185.1 Legionella genomosp. 1 | reverse complement strand
CTTTCTAGTGGCATCGTCTTTTAATACGGCGCGTGCGGTGGTTAAGACGGCCATCAAGGTGCTTGGGGAAACCAGCCAAACTTTTAGACGTTGGGACAACGAAATGACTTCGGGATAATTGGCATGTACTTCGGCAAAAATGGCCTCAGCAGGGATGAACATCATGGCGCCATCGGTGGTTTCGTTCGGGATGATGTATTTCTCAGCGATGTCTTTGATGTGTTTTTGTAAGTCTTGTCGAAACTGTTGTTGCAGGGTTTTTCTCTCTTGAGAAGAGGCATCGGTGTTGGTGAGCTTTTGATAGGTTTCTAATGGAAATTTGGCATCGATGACGATGTTGCCGGTGGGCTCTGGTAAAAACAAGATGCAATCGGCGCGTTTCTGGTTGCTTAAGGTATGTTGCAAGCTATAGTGTGTGGAGGGGATCATATTGGCGAGTAGGGTAGAGAGCTGGACTTCGCCAAAAGCGCCTCGTGCACGTTTATCGACTAGCACATCCTGCAAACTCATGACGTGTGAGGACAACTCTGTGATTTGTTTTTGGGCTTCATCAATGATGGTTAAGCGTCGCACCACATCTGTGAAGGTAGACGATGTTTTTTCAAACCCCTCTGTGAGTCGATGGCTAACTTGTTGCGTCAAAGTATGCAAATGATTGCGGAGCTCTTCTGTGAGAGAGTGCAAGTGCGTGGTGAGTCCACTCGCATGCTGGGTGAAGCTGTGGCTCATTTGTTCACGTACATCGGTCATTTGACGTTGTACTGTGTTGGTGATGAGTTGTTGGTTGGTTAATTGCCCTTGAGATAATTTTTCATGCAAGGTATGTTGGCCTGTTTGGGTAATGGCTTGTAATTCTTTTTGAAGACCATGCAGTTGGGTGGTGAGATCGCGTTGTACGAGTACTTGCGCTTTTTCAGAGGCCTCTCGTTGGCGTCGAAAGAGCCATAAAAGCAATGCAGATTGGAGGACTAAAAAGAGGCCTATGGTTACTACGAGAGGGTTATAGATCATGAAGGGTCGCCAAATTACCTTTACTTTCTAGCCACGTTTTTCGATCGCCTGCGCGTTTTTTTGCAAGCATTAAATCCATTTGTTCCATTGCTTTGGGTTCATCTTCTAGTGTGAGTTGTATCAATCGACGGGTATTGGGATCCATCGTGGTTTCACGAAGCTGTAAGGGGTTCATTTCACCTAAGCCTTTGAATCGTTGTACATTGATTTTGGCTTTGTTCTTGATCAGTTTGGCCGTGATGGCGTCTTTTTCAGCATCGTCCAAGGCGTAATGCACTTCTTTTCCGGCATCAATCCGATATAACGGGGGCATGGCGACAAAGACGTGTCCTGCCAAGACCAAGGGCTTAAAGTGACGTAAAAAGAGGGCGCAAATCAGGGTGGCAATGTGTGCACCGTCGGAGTCTGCATCGGCAAGGATGCAAATTTTTCCATATCGTAAACCGGAGAGATCATCTGAGCCTGGATCAATGCCGATAGCGACTGAAATGTCGTGAATTTCCTGAGAGGCCAGCACTTGTGAGGAGTCGACTTCCCAGGCATTTAAAATTTTTCCTCGAAGCGGTAAAATGGCCTGAAAATCTTTGCTGCGTGCTTGCTTTGCCGATCCACCTGCTGAGTCTCCTTCGACTAAAAACAACTCGGCTTGATTCAAATCTTGTTGTAAGCAATCGGCTAATTTTCCAGGTAGGGCGGGGCCTTGATGGACGCGTTTTCGTGCGACTTGTTTAGATTGTTTCAGTCGTTTTTGAGCGCGTTCGATGGCGAAGGCTGCAATGAATTCACCCTGGTTACGATGTTGGTTGAGCCATAGGGCAAAGGCATCTTTCACGACGTTGCTGACTACACTTGCTATTTGTCTGGAATTTAAACGTTCTTTGGTTTGGCCTGCAAATTGAGGCTCTTTCATTTTGACCGATAATACGTATTGGCAAGGTTCCCAGAGATCATCGGCCGTTAATTTGACACCCCTTGGGGTTAAATTTCTCAGTTCGCAGAATTCAGACAGCGCTTCAAAAAGTCCTGATCGAAGCCCGTTGACATGGGTGCCCCCTTGTACAGTGGGGATCAAATTCACATAACTTTCGTTGACAAGTGTTGAGGGGGCAGGTGCCCAGGCCAAAGCCCAGTCAACCGTTGCATCATCGCTTTTATACACGCCTTCAAAGAGCTCTTCTGGGAAGTGATCGAATGGTAAGGATTGTCGCAAATAGTCGGCTAAGCCCTGATCATAACACCAGGTGGTTTCTTCTTTGGTGGCAGCATGAATGAATGTCATCGATAGGCCAGGACAGAGGACAGCTTTTGCTCGTAGTACGTGCGTTAAGTGTTTGACCGATAGACGTTGGGTATCAAAATAGTGAGCAGCTGGCCAAAATCGAATGGTGGTCCCCGTGTCGCGTTTCTTGGTGAGGCCGATTTCGTTCAATTCGGTTTGTTTCTCCCCATGCGCAAACGACATGTGATAGCAGATTCCGTTGCGTTTGATGTGGATCTCAAGACGTTCAGACAGCGCGTTGACCACGGATACACCGACGCCATGGAGGCCTCCGGAGAAAGCATAATTTTTGTCAGAGAACTTTGCCCCGGCATGTAGACGCGTCATGATCACTTCAACGCCACTTAAGCCGAGCTGTGGGTGTAAGTCGACCGGCATACCGCGACCGTTGTCTTGAACCTCGACGGAATGATCTTCATGCAACGTGACAACAATTCGATCGGCTGCACCAAATAAGACCTCATCCACACTGTTGTCAATGACCTCTTGGGCCAAATGGTTGGGTCGGGTGGTGTCGGTATACATGCCAGGACGCCGTTGCACCGGTTCAAGTCCACTTAATACTTCAATGGCCTCAGCTGTATATTGGTCAGACATGGGGATCACTTATCCTATAGGGGAGTACAGTATACCTGAAAGCCTTTCACAGCAGAATTGGTTTTTACTGCTAAGCTTATTATATTGAGCGCGATCATCCTCTGATTAAATAAAGGAGCACTTCATGGACAAGTACGAATGGCCTGCAGAAGAATACGCTGTTGGTTCCTATATTCAGGACGCAATTGCCAAACCGTATCTAGACAATCTGAATGTAGCTCCGAATGCGAGTCTATTAGACATTGGGTGTGGCGAGGGCTCCTTTAGTATGCGGATCCTTGAGAAAGTGCCCGAGGGGAAGCTGCTTGGGATCGATCGTTCTGCGAATATGATAGCACTTGCTCGAAAAAAAATGGTTGATCATCCTCATTTTTCTGCAGAGCAACACGATGTTTTAACACTCCCTTTTGAAAGTCAATTCGATGGGGTTGTGTCGTTTTGGTGTTTGCAGTGGTGCAGTGATTTGAAAACAGCTTATGATCATATTTTTCATGCTTTGAAAAAAGGGGGGCAATTGTTGACCATTGTGCCTGCTGGGGTTGATCCGTTGGTGAAATCACTGACCCTTTTGAAGGCGAGTGGTGACTTTCCAGTGTTGGATGCGTTTCGATTACCAGTAGATTTTCAGGCGATGACGTTATTACCGAAGATCATGCAAGCCCTGCCTTTTCAAGAGGCAACGGTGACGGTGAAACAGCACTTGATCCAATTACCATCGTTGGATACCTTCCGTAAATTCATGAATGGTCTTGCTTTTTTTAACGGACAAGTTCCAGAGGATAGGATTGGGGCTTTGAATGAGGCCATGGTGCATGCTTTTCATGAACAATGTCAGGTGACTTATCAGGGTGAGTACTGGTTCGATTTGTCCTTGTATTTGACGTTGGGTGTGAAATAGTTATTCCATCACAATCGGGGGAAAGCGATCACTATAATTCAACGGTTTTTTTCCCAGTTCAACAGCGACTTCAAGTGCTGTGGTGATAAAGGTCATTGCCAAAGGCCCGGACCCTGTTGCAGCGGAAGGGGTTCCTTTGTCACAATCCATACTGATAGTAGCTTCTAAAGGGAGTTGTCCGAGAAGGGGATAGTGATAGGTGTCTGCAATGTGCCTGGCTCCTCCACTGCAAAAAAGCGCCTCTTGATGCCCACATGTTGGACAGACATGGATAGACATGTTTTCAACGATTCCCAATACATCGATGTTTGTTTTTTCAAATAGTTTGATTGCTTTTTCAGCATCGAGTGTGGCTACGGTTTGGGGTGTGGTGACGATGATAGCTCCAGTCAATGGAATTTTTTGTACGAGGCTCAATTGAATATCACCCGTGCCAGGTGGTAAATCGATGAGCAAATAATCAAGATCATCCCAAATGGTCATATCAATCAGTTGAATCAACGATTTAGCAAGCATGGGGCCACGCCAGATCAAAGCTGGATCATCAGCAATGAGGTATCCAATGGACATCGCTTGTACCCCGTGTGCAAAGACGGGTGCGTAGTGTTCGCCTGCCATTTGAACCCCCGGTGCCTCACCGAGCATCAGGGGGATGCTTGGGCCGTAAATATCAGCATCCAAAATGCCAACACGTGCGCCAGCTCTCGCTAGCGCAATGGCCATATTCACAGTGACCGTCGACTTGCCAACACCCCCTTTTCCAGAAGCAATGGCTATCGTATTTTTAATGCCCCGTAACCCTTTACCAGCTAATTGGGTGCGGTGAGCCCTGATTTTAGAGTCAATGGTGATTGCTAGGGTAGGGAGTGCTTGTTTTAAAGCCGTGGTGAGTGCTGGGAAGAAGGTAGGGTTTAAAAACTCAATGGGGAAAGGGGCTGTTATATGTAAGTGTTGGTCGGCTTCAGACCATGTAGTGAGAAGACCTAAGTCCATGGCGCTTTTGTCTAATAGAGCGCAGTGGGTGGCGCGAAGGACTTCGTTAACGGTTGTCATGTTCATTTTATGATACCCCTACTGTGGCCGTGCGCGGCATAGATGAATAGGACCAAGTAACCCAGTGATTATTGTCTAGATAGTAAATACCGCAGCAGATCGTAGCGGATGTGTGGCGTGTATCAAAGAGAGCGGCATAGGCGTTTAATTGTTGACGATGTTTGCTTTCTGCAAGGCCCTGATCATGGCCTGTTTTAAAATCGATGATCCAGCGCACGCCTGCATCTATAAAGGTTCTATCGATGATGTTGGTTTTAAAAGAGGTGTCATCGGCTACCAACAGTGCATATTCAGTGTGTTCTTCTTCCTGTGCTTTGGCGATCCAAAGGCCGATCGGATCGCTTAAAAAGGCGGAAATTTGTCGTTTTAATTGTGTTGTTGCAGCGTCTAGAGGAGGGCCCTCAAAGCCGAGAGCACGCAAGTGATCCGTCGCAAAGTGCCAAGGAATGGCGGTGATGCAAGTGGGATGGTTGTCGCAGATCCACTGCAATAAGTCATGCACCACAATGCCAATGAGCCGTGGGATCGTGCTTGGGAGGGGGATTTGTTTTGGAGAGATCTTCTGATGGAGCGGGGGCGTGTGGTAATACGACAGGGGAAGATGGTATAGGGTGGGCAGTGTGTTTGATTCTAGAACGGTTGTAGGATCTGCTTCTATGGATATGAAAGGCTGGTGTTTTAGTAGGGAACGAGCTGATCCTGCTGTTTCTTTGTCGCTGTGATCCAGTAGATAAAGTCGTTGTTTTGCACGAGTGATGGCTACATATAAGAGTCGTTGTAATTCATACTGGTTTTTTTCATCATCCAGTTGACTAATATAATCATACAGTAGGCACACTTCTTCAGAGGCTGATTTGATGGGGGATAGTAAAAAGAGCGTTTCGTTGTCTAAACTAGGCAATTGTAACCACTGCAACAGGGGTTTGTTTTGTCGCGTGGGTTTGGAACCTAAGCCTGGCAGGATGACTGTGTCAAATTCCAGGCCTTTGGATTTATGAATCGTCATGATTTGTAGGCGTGAGGGGGTGACTTGTTGTGAATAGAGGATTTGTAAGGCTTGTTGAAAGGAGCCTAGATCTAGGAGTTGGCCTTGTTGTTCGAAGGTGGATAGCAGTTGCCAATACTGTTCTAATTCCTCCTGCTCGGCCAAGGACAGGACGTGCTCCATCTGTAAGGCGTTGAGGGTGCGGATGATCCAATCGATGAGGGAGGTTTGTCCGCGCTCGCTAAACGCTTTCAGAAACACCGCATGAAGAAATTGCGCCCTGAGACGTCCTGCTTCTGAAAGGGTGCTGATTTCATCAAGATGAGCGAGCGTCGAGAGGATGCCGTGCTGTGGAGAAAATTCCGCAATTGCAAGCAAATCAGGCAAAGCCAACCCACACCAGGGGCTTCGAAGCAGGGCCAGCCAGGAGAGGCGGTTCGCAGGCAGGAGGAGGGCTTTTGTGATGGTCCATACATCGCGGATATGGGGTAGGTTCGCCAGCAGATCAATCTCTACGCCTTGAAAGGGGATGGCATTGGTTCGTAAGGCTTGGGTGATGGCTTTCAGTTGATGTCGGCTGCGTACGAGAATGGCAATCGTATCGCTAGGGTGATCGTTTAATAATTGCTGAGTAAGGGCGACGATCCCTTGTGCTTCCTCCGCTCGTGTGGCATAGGCCACCGCTTGCACAGAGCTATGTTGATGGGCCGGCTGGATAGCCTCTGAGGGGTGGAAGGATACCGCGCCAGACTCCAGATCATCGGTGGTTGGAAAAATGTGTCGGAATTGGGTATTGACCCAGTCCACCAAGAGTGACGTAGATCTAAAATTGGTAGTGAGCTCAAGGGGGGTTAGTGTGAGGGGGCCTATACCTTGGTATTTTGCGCGTAAAAAAAGGCCGACTTCGGCTGAACGAAATCGATAGATCGATTGCATGGGATCACCGACGATGAACAGTGTTTTCTGATCGCCTTGCTGCCACCCTTGTACCAGTTTGCTTAGTAAGTGAAATTGTTGAAGGGAGGTGTCTTGAAACTCATCGACTAAGAGATGCTCGATGCTGTTGTCAAGATAAAGAGCGAGATCAGTCGGGCAGTCTTCCTCGCCTAAGGCTTGTAAAGCTTGTGTGGCAATGGCTGAGAAGTCGACCTCATCTTGGTTATTAAAAATAAGTTGCAGATGTGCGACCAATAAGGGAAGTAGAGTAAGGAGTGCCTGTAAGACTTGCCATTGCAGTGGATCATATTCCGGATTCGGCAGTGCTTTGACGCGACGTAGTGCGTCAAGAAAATCAGGGATCTCAGCGAGTTGACTGCATAGGGTTTGACTTCTTGATTTGAGTGCCGTGTAGTCGCTATCGCTACAGTTCCCGCGTTTTAGGCCTACATGGTGATCAAAAGATCGGCGTAAATTTGATTGGGAGGTCAATAAGACCGAGGCCATCTGGGTAATCGTTGTGCTACTTAAAGCGTCCCATGTCTGATTTTTTCGTAGCAGCGATCGAGGAGAATCGGGGGTGTCGTCTAGGTTTGCCAAGTCGGTGAGGCAGATCAAGAGCTCATCGGCCAAGGAGCTGGGAAGGCTTTGTTTAAATCGGGTTAATTCATGATCTAAAATGAGGGACAACGCGTGTTCATGATAGGCTTTGTCTTGCAGGTTGGGTTGATAAAGAAGAGGCAGCCATTGATCTCGGTTGGCTAATAATGCAGAAAATAATGCGACCAATGTATCTTGGCGGTTGTCTACATGATGTAGCAAGCACCTTAGGGGCTGATGAAAGTCCTTATTTTCAAGGGAATACGTGAGGCAGGCCAGTGCCGCTGCTTGATAGTGAAGGAGTGGTTTATCACTGATCGACGCATACGGGACTTGTTTGTCCTGTAATGGAATGGCGCGCGTGATGGTTTGGCACAGGGCATCGATGGTAGTGACAGACAAACGCCCCGGTTGTTGTAACAATTGCCAATTCAGGGTGTGATCTCGTTCCAGTGCAAGCCGCGCATAGGCGAGGGTTTGCTCTTGATGGATTGAGGTGGCTGTTATCCCCTTTCTAGCGGCTTCTAATGCCTTTAAAATACGTTCCCGCATTTCGTTGGCGGCTTTTCTAGTGAAGGTGATGGCAACGATTTGTTCGGGTGCTTTCACCCGTGCCAACAACCGCAAATAGCGTTGTGTTAAAATCTCCGTTTTCCCCGATCCCGCCGGTGCTTGTAGGAGATAAGAATGAGTGGGATCAGTTGCTTGTTGGCGTTGCCGGTCATCGTTTAACATCGGGTTACACAACTATTTCCAGAGCAGGGGGACGTAGATTATACGATGAACTCATGCAATGGCCATAGGCACCCGTGTTGGCGATGAGGAGGAGATCGTTTTCATGCGTATCGGGCAACATTCTGTCATAGCCTAAGGTATCACTAGATTCGCAAATGGGACCGACGATATGAGCGAATCCTGTTTTTTCATCGTTTAGATGGGTCAAATTGACGATTTCGTGATAGGCACCATAGAGGGCTGGGCGAATTAAGGAGTTCATGCCGGTATCAATGCCTATAAAACGCACCTTGCCTTTTTCTTTGCATTGGGTGACTTTAGATAAAATAACCCCACTTTCGGCTACAAAAAATCGACCGGGCTCAAGCCAAAAGGCTAAAGTAGGGTAGCGTGATTTCACTGCCATAAGGGAGTCATTTAAGGCGGGTAGATCGATCGGTTGTTGCCCTGGTTTATCGACGATACCTAATCCACCACCAAGATTGATGATCCGAACATCTGGAAAGCGGACTATTTCAGCCGCCAACATCAAGGCTGTTTGTTGCCACAAGTCAGGAGATAAAATGCCACTGCCTGAATGCGCATGCAGGCCAATGACAGTGATCTGATGTTGGAGGGTTAGTGCTCGGGCTTTCTCTAAATTGTCTTGAGTGATTCCAAACTTGGACTCGTTGCCGCCTGTGCATACAAATTTATGATGACCTGCTCCACATCCGGGATCGATGCGTAAAATAATGGATTGACCGTGCATCACCTCTGGCCAATTGTCTAAAGGATATAAGCTGTCTACGGTGACGGAACATCCCAACGCGAAGGCTTGCTCATACTCTGATCGTGCTGCAAAATTAGGTGTAAACAACACCCGTTGCTTGTCTAGGTTTGGAAACAAGGCCAGTACATGGTGTAGTTCTTGAATAGAAACACATTCAAATCCGATCCCCTTGGCCTCTAATGTTTGTAAAATCTCAGGATGGGGATTGGCTTTGATGGCATAAAAGAGGCGATCGATGGCTTTCACACAGAGCAACTCATCGGCCTTTTCTTGAAGGGTCTCGCGATGATAGACATAACAGGGTGACTGCTCATGACCCAGTGCTAATAACGAGTCGCGTGAAGATTCCCACCAAGGGATTTTTTTCACCCCAGGCGCGCCAAATTCCTCATGCCAACTTTTTGAATAATAAAAACTTTGTGGATTGTTTTCAATGAGCAAATGATGTAATTGTTGGCAGAGTTTGTCTGCCTGAGATTCATCGACTACAAAGGTTAAATTGAGATCATTGGAGGCTAAAGACATCAAATAGACCTGTTTTGCTTCAAAGACCTCAAGGGTTGGGCCCAGTTGAGGCAGTACCGTTCGAATGTGGTGGCCAACCAGACTGACCGCACTACAAGGCTCAATCACTTTGGCTCGACAGAATCGATTTAAATCGGTGATAAGGAGATCTAAGGCTTTTCTATCTCGTAATTTGGCATTGCTGTCTAAGGACAAGGTGACATTGAATTCGGAGGAAGACAGTAAGTCTACGGAAAATCCATGGTGCTTGAAAGTCATGAAAACATCGGCAAGAAACCCGACCTGTTGCCACATGGTTAAGGTATCAATCGAGATCAGCGTGATGCTGTGTTTCACAAGAATGGATTTGATAGGGGGAGCGGCCTCATCGCTTTCGTGGGTGATGAGGGTGCCTGCGTGTTCTGGTAGGCAGGTATATTTTACAATCATTGGAATCCCTGCTCGGCGTACTGGAGGCAAGCAATTGGGATGAAGCACCTTTGCGCCCATCGAGGCGATTTCCTGCGCTTCGTCATAATTCAGCTGTTTTAATAATCGTGCGTGGGGGAGTTGATGGGGATTTGCTGTATAAATACCGGGCACATCTGTCCAGATTTCACAAACCGTGGCATTTAAAATAGCAGCGAGCAACGCCGCTGAGGTATCCGAACCCCCGCGGCCTAGTAGGACGGTATCGCCGTCGGCATTGGCTGCAATGAATCCTTGGGTGATGATGGCTTGTTTGCCAGTGTGAAGCAATTGGTTTGAAAAATTGGGGTTGGGTGCACTGTCGCAACGGGCAGACAAATAGCTCACTGTATCACTACCTGGAAGGGGAATGGCCAGTAAGACCTCGCGTGCATCAAACCATTGGCAGGTGATACCTTGTTGTTCGAGATAAGCGTGACCCAGTCGCGTCATCATCAATTCACCCAGACTTAAAATCTGTGCCTGTGTTTTTTCAGGCGCTTCACAGAGCAGGGCAATACCGGTTAACCAATGTTGTAACTGTTGCAAATCAAGATGAATGAGGGTTTGGTCGACTGCCAGTTCGTCAGCAAGGCGCACATAGTTGGCTGAAAGTTCTGCAAACAGGGCCTGGTGCTTATCAAGCAGGGCTGCGTGGATCATTTTTTCCAGGGCGTTAGAGGCCTGTGTCAAAGCGGAGCAGACGATAATGGGTTGCACGCCTGCTGCTATATGTTTTTTTGTGATTGCTGCAATGTGATCCCAGGTGCCTCGAGAGGAAACGCTGGTCCCCCCAAATTTTGTAACGACTTGTTTCATGTTGTTTTGTCCGTGCAAAAATAGAACACGTTAGCATGGATTTCATGCAAGTTACAAGTTAAAAAAAAAAGAATAGTTTGCAAAGGAAAAGCATTCCTTTATCATCGGGAATCGTCTGAATGTCGGAGCCCTCTGTATGCTTAAACCGAACCTATCTCTTACCTGTTTGGCAACCCTTGCCTTGATCTCGTCCGCAGAGGCGGGTGGATTCTCTTTGTATACAGAGGGCAGTGCGGCGGCCATTGGGAATTTTGCAGCGGGGATTGCAGCGGAAGGGGCCGATGCGGCCGTTGGGTGGTATAACCCAGCAGGGTTGGTGCTGTTGAAGAAGCAACAGATGCTGTTGGGTGGTGTGGGGGTGTTGCCGAGTACCTCATTGACTGGGACTACCTCTTATACCACGCTCAATCCATTTGGGGGGCTTTCGTTTCCTTATGGAGACACTTTTCGGCACTTACAAGGTGGACAGGCGGCAGCAGTGCCTTCTTGTCATTATGCGCGACCGCTAGGCCCTAAAGCTACTTTTGGGTTTTCAGTGCTCTCCCCGTTTGGATTGTCTACGGATTATCCCTTGAATTCACCAGTGCGCTATGCTGCTACATTGAGTCAATTAGAAACCTTGAATGTGTCTCCAGAATTGGGAGGGGTGTTAACCGATTATCTTTCCATTGGCGCGGGACTTGATCTGCAATATGCTCGTGTGGTTTTTAATCGTGTGATTGGCTCACCTGCGTTGATGGGCATTTTTGATCTCCCACCAGACACATTGGATTCGGAAATTTATAACTCAGGCGACTCATTCGGTCTTGGGTTTCATGCCGGGGCGTTGCTTCGGTTTCATGAGGATCACACCCGCTTAGGGGTGAATTATCAATCGGGTGTACGTCATCAATTCAATGGCAAGAGTCGATTAACCGGTCGATTGGCTGATACAACGTTGAATATTTTCGATCCCGTCGCGGCCAATCCAAGTGCTACAGCATTTAGCAATAGTTTGTATAGCAACGATATCACGTTGCCTTCTAGCGTGACGTTGAGTGCTTATCAAGACTTGAATACAGAATGGGCGCTGCTTGGATCAGTGGTCTATGTTGGTTGGCATACTTTTCGAAGTATCACCCTGAATAATGTGCTGGTCGGAGCCCCCCTGCCAGATGGTTCAGGGACACAGTTGACAACGGCCAATAGCACGACCAATGAAAATTATCGAGACACGTGGCGGATTGCTCTGGGAGCTAATTATCACGTGACCCCTCAATGGATGATGCGTGTAGGGGGTGGATATGATAAGACGCCAACGGTGAATGCCGATAGAGATGTGCGATTGCCAGATTCTTCTCGGGTGGCTTTATCGATAGGCTCGCACTATCAATGGCGACCTAGTCTTGGATTTGACGTGGGCTATACGTACTTATTTGGTATCCAAGAGGCGACTGTCAATACGGCGCAACCCATTGGCACACGATCACTCTCACAAGTGAACGCTACAGCAAGCAATCATGCGCAATTGGTGGGGTTACAAGCGGTTTGGACAATGGACTAGTTTTTACTTAACGTCGTTTCACCAGGCCCATTGACGGTAATCGTATAACCATTGTTACTCACTTGCTTGGGTGTGATGTCGCCTGTTTCTAAGTCCATAGTGACATGCCCAACATCAATGGGAGTCGGTAAATTGGTGTCCATGCGGATCAGGGCGGTGCATTTTCCATCGATGGTATGACCAAAACACGCCATTTTGACTGCGGTCCAGAATACTTTGCCATCACTATGAGGTTTGGTTGGGTGTTGAGAAGCGATGATGTCATCCACAAAGGCGTTCGATTCGGAGTCGGTGGTGTTGTGGGTGATCAATTGTTTGGGCGCGGCTATTGCGGCAGCAGCGAGCAAACTCAATGCGCCAGCGGTGAGGTGTTTGATGAAACGGTTCATAGGTGTTCTCCATTGTATTGATGCGGTATACTGCGCGTGCAGTGTTGATGCACTCGCTATGAGGTTGGTTATAACACACAGGTTGTTTTATGAAAAGGCAGGATTTTAGTTTTGAATTGCCCACAGAGTTAATCGCCCAATACCCATTGCCCGAACGCAGTGCTTCTCGGTTACTGGTGCATCAGAAAGGGACAGGTCGCTATGAACACCGGTTGTTTACCGATTTACCTTCGTTTTTAGAGCCAGGAGATCTCCTGGTGATGAATGATACACGCGTTATTCCAGCACGCCTGTACGGGTATAAAGCCTCCGGTGGGAAGGTGGAGCTCTTGGTGGAGCGATTGCTTACTTCCCACACGTTTTTAGCACACATCAAAGCCAGTCAATCACCGAAGGCAGACCAGTGGATTCATCTGGATAAAGGCTGGAAAATAGAAGTGTTGGCGAAAGAAGACGATTTATATCATTGCAGAGTGGATGGTTTATTGGATGATCTGCTTGAAGAGATTGGCCATGTACCGCTTCCGCCTTATATGACACGTCCTGCGGACGAAATGGACAAAATACGCTATCAGACCATCTATGCACGCCATAAAGGCTCTGTGGCAGCTCCTACTGCTGGGTTGCATTTTGATGATCCCTTGATGAAAACAATGGCTGAGAAGGGCGTGCAAGTTGGATATGTCACCTTGCATGTGGGAGCCGGCACGTTTCGTCCAGTGCGCGTGGATAATATTATCGATCATAAAATGCATCCGGAGCAGCTGACTATTACCGAGGCCTTGTGCGAACAGGTGCATCACACGCGCGCCATGAGCAAACGTGTGATTGCGGTTGGGACCACCGCGTTACGATGTTTAGAGAGTGCGGTGTCGGAAGGATGCTTGCAACCGGGGACGCGTGATACCGACATTTTTATTCGTCCAGGATATTCCTTTCAACTGTGTGATGGTTTGATCACTAACTTTCACTTGCCTGAGTCGACCTTACTGATGTTGGTATCTGCTTTCATTGGGCATCCAGAAGCTATGGCACTTTATCGAGCCGCTGTATCAGAATGTTACCGATTTTTTAGTTACGGAGATGCGATGTTCTTGTTAAGGGCACCCGCATGAATACTTTTTTGCCCATCCTGACCTCAGCAGCCGGTGCGACGTTGACAGGGGCACAATGGGCTGATGTGGGCATAAAGGCGGGTGTTTTTCAACTGTCATTGTTGCTGATGAAGCCAGGTTATGAGTACTTGTCTAGATTGCCCAGTTTGGCAACCCATGTTGGGTGGGTAGGCGATATTTATATAGAAGCTCAATTACCTTATAAAAACAAGCAGTTTATGGTTTGTTCTCAGTACGATGGTCGAAAACAATATTATTCGATAGAGACCATCGTGCGACTGTTGATACAACTGCATCCGAAGGGTGTTATAGTGCCTCAAGGCATAGAGGAAGAGGTGTATCAGATTCTTTGGGATGGTTTAAAAGATACCCTGTTATTGTCGAGGTCGGATCACTGGACAGTCTCTGATAAGCCTGCAGAAGAGGCCATGCAGGGTCTTGTTTATAATACTGAAGGGGCTTTTTCTATTACCGATCCTGGTATGCGCCTGCAATTTGAATCCCTTGATACCGGTTGCCAATGCCCGACTTGCAAATCAGGCTTTACACGCGCTTATTTACATCACTTGTTTTTGCATACCCCCCTGCTTTGCCAACGGTTATTGGTACAACACAATATCTCATTTACCTCCGCTTGAAATCTCTATATGATGTCACGCTGATAAACCCCCACCTTTTTTAGGAGAGCGAGATGAGTTTACTGATAAATAATGCGATGGCGGCAGCTTCAGCAGCCCCAGGTGCACCGGCTGATGGGACGTTTTCATTGGTGATGATAGCGGCTATTTTTGTTTTATTTTATTTTATGTTGATTCGGCCTCAAAACAAACGGGCTAAAGAACATCGTGAATTGGTTGGTAAGTTGAAAAAAGGCGATGAAATCATCACGACGGGTGGCTTGCTTGGTAAAGTTACAAGCCTAGATGATCAGTTTATCAAGGCCTTCATTGCAGAGGGCGTTGAAATCAGTATTCAACGTAGCGCAGTGAGTAGCGTATTACCAAAAGGCACGCTTAAATCCCTTTAAGATCGGCTTACGGACACACATCAATGCAAAATAGATATC